>CBDUQI010000063.1:0-27309 GCA_965369325.1 uncultured Gammaproteobacteria bacterium | reverse complement strand
TCCAGCCGTTGCCGGAAGATCAGGTGTCGCTAAAATCCATGAAACACAAACTGGCCATCTGGGCGTCCAAAATGAAATAGTGCGGACGCGATGCGTCCGACGATACTCCACACCGCAGGCAATAAGTTGTGCGCCGCGTCATTAATGAATATTGACCGTCGCCGCTGGCACCAATGAGTCACCCGGGTTGGCGAATTCGTAACACTTGCTGCGGAGTACCTCATGCACCGCAGCGATTCCGTCGTCACCTCCAACTATAGCCACAACCCCAATACACGTGGGCCGGTGGGGCCCGCGCGCACGTGATGCATCTGATGCTTCCAGCAGTGATGAAAAACAAACGGGAGCACTCACTTGTTTGCGTGCTGGTGGAGGCGGCGGATACGGGTGATCCATCGTTGGTGGAGGCAGGCATTGATGGCCTATCGATTGCGGCGAGCAACTAACAATGCGAGCGCGCTCGTGACTGGCTGCGGTCGCGTCTGCGCCCGCAGTCGTCCGGGCGCTACCCGACCGGGCTGTTAACATAGGCTTGCGATGCTATACTGTCGCCGTTCGACGACAGGACGCTGCTGAACGCCGAACGAATCGTCACACCCAGCCAGACACAACCACACCGGTCTGGCAGGGCAATAATAATCTCGGAGCAGCTGCGCTCTGGGCGCCGGATAACCACTGGGGACAGGTGCGATTGTTTCGCGTACCGGCAACCCCGGGACCAGGTGCCCTCAAAGATGTTCAGCGTTCCGCAAAACGAACGAAAGCTGAATGTGGGCACATCTTTCATCTACGCACAGCATGCGTATCGGCCCGGCCGGGCCGTCGGCTATCTGCTGTGAGGTCACTATCCCTACCCATTTCGCTACTCGTAGTGCGATCGCCCGCAGCGTATTCACGTGGCGGGCACTGAGAACTGAACTCAAAAAGAGGCATAACCATGAAGTTCACCAGCATTCACATCGCGCGCGCCGCGGCGGCAGGGGTCAGTCTGCTGCTATGCGCCGGCACCGGCGTTGCCCAGACCGGCAAAGACAGCGATGGCTACGAGAAATACCGCGCTTACGTTGAGGCCAGCCATCAACGGGTGGCCGCGCGCGCGCTCGCTCCGGTGGGGGTCGTACGGGCGCCTTCATTTGCACAGATGCTGGCGCAAGACCATCACCCAGACTACGTACTGGTGCGGTTTGTGCAAGCGCGTGCCAGCGAAGATGCGCTGGCAGCGCTGGGTGTTTCACACGAGCGCTATCTGGATTTCGTACCGGGTTTGCGACGCCTGCGGGTGCCCGGCAGCGGGATGAGCGAACAGTTGCTGGAGCGGTTGAATGCCCATCCTGCGGTGGCCTATGCGGAGCCGGATTACCGCACGCACACTACGCTGATTCCCAATGAGCCAAACATCACCGGTGGGGAGTGGTGGCTGAACCAGATCCGTGCCTTCGCTGCATGGGATGTGGCCACTGATGCCACCGCTATTGGTCCGGTGTCGGTGTTTGATACCGGTGTGCAGGCCAATCACCCAGACCTTGCCACCAATATGTGGGTGAACCCCGATGAGATCCCCGGCAACGGGGTAGACGATGACAGCAACGGCTTTGTCGACGACATTAACGGTATTCAGGCACTGGTGACCTCGATTACCCACGGCACGCCGGTCTCGGGCACTATTTGTGGTCAGGGCAATAACGGCACCGGCTACGTGGGCAGTGCCTGGGATTGCCAGATTATGGACGTGGAGAGCGTCGAGGGTTTTGACAACACCGTGGCGGCGGTGCTGATTGGCTTTGACTATGCGATCAGCGAGGGCTCGCGTCTGTCCAACCATAGCTGGCGCGTGTTTGATTTTTCCCAAGCGCTGGCGGACGGTGTGAGCCAGGCCGAGGCCGCCGGGCACTTGCTGATCTGTGCGGCGGGCAACGAGAGCAATAACATCGACGTGGCGTTGCAGAACTACCCGGCCCGCCTGCCCAACAACAACGTGATTACGATTGCGGCCTCCACCCAGAACGAGTCGCGAATCTCCTACTCAAGCTACGGGCAGGTCTCGGTTGATCTGGCGGCGCCCACCGAGTTCATTACCGCCACCGATGGCAGCGGCTACGCCGGTTTTAGCGGCACATCTCAGGCCACCCCGGTGGTCACGGGTGCCGTGGCGCTGGCCTGGTCGCAGGCACCGCAATGGGATTACCTGCAAATGCGCCAGCACCTGCTGGACAACGTGCGCCCCTCATCACTGTGGACCGGCCTGACCACCACCGGTGGCCTTCTGGATATGCAGGCCATGATGGAGAACCTCGTCGTGGATACCGACGGTGACGGCATCCTGGACGACGTGGATCCGGATGACGACAACGATGGCGTGCTGGATATCAACGATGACTTCCCGACCGACGCCAATGAAACCACCGACACCGACGGCGACGGGATCGGCAACAACGCGGACAACGATGACGACAATGATGGTGTGGCTGATGCGGAGGATGCGTTCCTATTGGACGATTCCGAGCAGTTCGACAGCGATGGCGACGGGACCGGTGATAACGCCGATCCGGACGATGACAACGACGGCACGCCGGATACGCTGGACGCTTGCCCGCTGGACCCGACGGATACGGTAGACACCGATGGCGATGGCGTTTGCGATAGCTCTGACGCCTTCCCGACCGATCCCGGCGAAACCACCGACACCGACGGTGACGGCGTGGGCGATAACGCCGACCAGGATGCGGATAACGACGGCTTGCCCAATGACGTGGAAGGCGAGCAGTCTTCTGTCGTATATAGCGATGACTTTGAAACAGCACAGGGTTGGGTGACCAACCCGGACGGCGCCGATGGTGCCACGACCGGGTTCTGGTCAGTCGGCGACCCGGACGACACCTTCTCCGACCAGACCGGTGCGGTGATTCAACTGGGTACCACCACCAGTGGTGCGAACGCTCTGGTGACCGATCCCGCCGGTCCGGATCTTGGCTGCTGTGATATCGATACTGGCGTGACCTCGGTACGCTCACCGGCATTTGTGCTGCCGGCAAACCTGCTTGCGGCCGGGTTGTCATTGAACTACAACTTTGCGCATACCTTAAACGCCGATGTCACCGACTTCTTCCGCATCACGGTTGAAGGCAGCCAGACCGGCAGCCTGGTGGTGCTGGATCTACCGGGTGTGGCGGGCGTTGAACGCCCCGGTGCGTGGGCCGCCTTCAACGCTGACCTCAGCGGGTTCGCTGGCCAGACCGTTACGCTGTTGATTGAGGCCGCTGATGGTGTGAATCCCTCGCTGATCGAGGCGGCGGTCGACGACGTGCTGGTGATCGCGAGCACCCCGGGCGACAGCGATGGTGATGGCGTCGACAACATGTTCGATCTGGACAGCGACAACGATTCGCTGGCCGATGTGATCGAAGCCGGTCTGATCGACAGTGATGGCGATTTTCTGGTGGATGATGTCAACGATCAGGCAAGCGTAAGCAACCCGCCGGACAGCGACGGCGATACGATTGCCGACTACCTGGATCTGGAAAGTGCCAACGCGGCAAACGATGGTACCGCTTTTGATATTGCAGGTGGTGATGCAGCCGCCTTCGATACCAACGCAGACGGCATGCTGGGCGGCGCAGACCAGAATGGTGGCACGGATGCGGACGGTGATGGCATCGATGATCTGATCGATGGCGATCCCACGCAGCCGGGCTCCGGCTCAGGCCCCATTTTGATGTCGATAGGCGATGTTCAGGTGGATGAGTCGGCCGGTGCCGTCGACATCGAAGTCTCCCTATCCCGCGCCGGCAGTGAGGTGATTACGGTGGTTGCGTTTACTCAGCCCAATGGCGATGCCACCCCTGGGTCGGACTTTACTGGCGCCAGCGATCAACTGGTGTTCGCCCCCGGGGAGACGGTGCAGGTGCTGAGCGCGAGCATTGTGGACGATACCGTCGAGGAAGCGGACGAGACCTTCGGCGCGATGCTGCTGGCACCGATCGGTGCCGAGGTGGTGGATGGCTCTGCGGTAATCACCATTGTGGACGACGACACTGGCGGTGGCGCACTGCCAATGCTCTTTATTGGCGAGGCAGGTGCGAGCGAGGTCAGCGGTGCCGTTACCGTGACTGTGTCGATGTCCGAAGTGAGCGCGAGCGATGTCACCGTTTTGGTGGTACCGCGGCCGGGGTCGGCGCAACCGGGCAGTGATTATGTGTCGCTCGCACAGCCGGTGACGATCCCCGCCGGCGCACTGCAGGGCACTGCCACCATTCCCATTGTGGACGACGCCATCGCCGAGCCGCTCGAGCGATTCCGCGCAGTACTGGCTAACCCGGTGGGCGCCGATATTGCGGACAACCTGGCAGTCGTGACTATTTTCGACAACGACAGCTAGCCATAGCCGGCAAGCCGGGCGCCGGGCACGTTGAGGCGGGGATGGAAAGAACAATCCCGTTATCGACGAGCGAAGCTCGGCAGGGGCAGAAAAACGAAACGAATACAACCATTGGGGCACCACGCAGGGTTCCGCTTACATAACAAGGATTGAGGCCCAACCACATGAAAACGTACACATCGAACCAGGGGGCATGCCAGGAAGGCGGCGCGAGGAGTACTGTTCGCACTTTCTCGCTGGCATTGGCGGCCGCTACCACGCTCGGCTTAATGGCGTTGCCCGCCGTGAGCGCCGAGGTGGATGGCATCAAGTTTCTGGGTGACAGCACTGATCGTAATATCGGAATTTTTGTCGGCGGGGATGGCGATATAAACGGCGATGGCCGTGACGATGTCATTGTCAGTGGCTGGAAAACCCAGGCCAACGACGACGGCCGGGTGTATGTGATTTACGGAGGGCCGAACTTCGATAGCGATTTTCGTTTGGATACTATCCTGAACGGTAATGGGGCGAAGGGATTTTATCTTTCGCCGCCGTCCGGGCGCACCCTGGACCGCTTCGGGCGCTCTGCCGATTTTATCGGGGATGTTAACGGGGATGGCATCGACGACATGATCGTGGGGGCAATCTACGGCGGGCGTACGGGCAATGCTGGCATTCCGTACGATGCAGGTGAGGCCTACATCGTATTCGGTCGCGCCGGCGGGCTGCCGACCAATTTTAATGTTGGCAACTTGTTGGCCTCCGGCGGCGGCAACGGCACGCAGGGATTTGTGCTGCGCGGTTTTCGGGATCAGGACGAGGTCGGCCGATCAGTCAGTCGCGCTGGCGATATCAACGCCGACGGGGTTGCGGACCTTATTGTGGGTGCGCCCGTAGACCTGTCCACTTACGATCCGTGTTGTCCGCCGGGCGAAGGTCCGGGTGAGGCCTACGTGATTTTCGGTCGGGGGAATGGTGGGTTCCCAGCTGAGATTTCCTTGGAGACTCTGGCCAACGGCGACGGCTCAGTGGGCTTTACGCTGCGCGGCGTTAACAATGGCGATCGCACCGGCATCGTTGCCGAAGCTGGTGATGTGGATCGCGACGGCATTGACGATATTGTAGTCGGTGCGCTCAGCGGCGGTATCGCAAGTGCAGGTGAAGCCTATGTGATTTACGGCCGCGCCAGCGGTTTTCCCGGTTTGTTCGAACTGGCCAGTCTTCAGGCACTGAATGGCGGTGACGGCTCGGAAGGCTATCAGATTACCGGCAGCGAGCCCGTAGATCGGTTGGGCCTGGTGCATGGCGCCGGCGATATCAACAACGATGGATTTGATGATGTGCTGTTCGGCGCGTATCGCGCCGATCCGCGTGGTTTGAACGAGGCGGGTGCGGTTTACGCCGTGTTCGGGCGTCCCAGAAATCTGCGTCCGGCCGCCTTCAACGTGCAGTCGCTGTATCCGGATGCCGGCGGCGATGGCAGCAACGGCTTTGTAATCCCGGGCAGTAATGCGAGCGACCGCCTGGCCTCGGTGAGCGCCGCTGGCGATGTGAACGGTGATGGTATCGAAGACATTATCATCGGGTCGTTCAAAGGCGAGGAAGGCGATGGGAGTAACGAGGGTGATGTTGGTGAAGCGTACATTATCTTTGGCCGTGAGGCGTTTCCGCCGTTGTTCTCACTGAATAGCCTGCGGGTCGAATTCGGCGGCAGCGGTGTGTCTGGCGCGGTGGTGGTCGGTGAGGATGAGGAAGGGCGCATGAGTCGTGCCGTGAGTGAGGCAGGCGATTTCGACGGCGACGGTTTTGATGATGTGATCGCTGGCGCCTGGCAGGCGTTTGGCGAGGGCACGGACGACGATCATGGCTCCGCCTACCTGGTGTTCGGTCGCCCGGGTCTGATGCCGGCGACGATTGAGGTCAGCGTGCTGGACGATGAGTTACCCAATCCACTGGTGGGCGCCTGCGCTGGCCTGACCGCCACGTTGTTTGACGATAGCGCCTTTCAGACGCCGCTGGAGACGTATTACGTGGGGGCTCACGTTGATCTTCCGAGCGCCGTGAACAACGATGCCAGTTCAATTACCGTGGCGCCGGGTCTGCGTGTGCGACTGTTCAACGACGCCAATGATCTGCGCAATGCCAACCTGGTCGTCACCAGTGACACGGAACTGACCGGCTCCAACAACAACGCCGTTAGCGCGCTGTCGGTGGAGTGTCTTGATCCGATCAGCCCACCCGTACTGACCAATCCGGGCGATCAGTCCAGCCGTATCGGCGACACGAGCGCGTTGCAGATTCAAGGCGCGGACCCCAGTGGGCTGCCCCTGACCTTTAGCGCAAGCGGCCTGCCGCCTGTGGTCACCTTAAACCCTATCAGCGGCACGATTAACGGGCTGCTCACCACCGCTGGCGTCTACGACGTGCAGGTAAGCGTGCACAACACCGTGGGCGGCTCCGATGCCGTGCAATTCACCTGGTTTGTCAGCGATGCGGACGGCAACACACCGCCGACGTTGCAAAACCCGGGTGCGCAGGCGAATTTGCGCGGCGACAATGTGTTGTTATCCCTGCAGGGCGCTGACTTCGACGGCGATCCGCTCACCTACTTCGCTGTGGGCCTGCCGAGTGGCATTACGCTTGATACAAGCACCGGCCTAATCAGTGGTGTGCCCGGCGTGCCGCAAACCACCGATGTCGTTGCGACGGTTAACGACGGCAATCAGGGGCAGGTGAGCGTCATGTTCTCCTGGACTGTTCAGGACACCGACACGGACGGCGATGGCGTGGGCGATCTGGATGATGCGTTCCCCGATGACCCGAACGAGACCAGCGACACCGATGGCGACGGTATTGGCGACAACGCGGATATTGATGCGGACAACGATGCCATCCCGGATGGCACGGAAGGCGATCTGGCCCTGGTGTTGCTGAACGAGGATTTTGAGATCGACCGCGGTTGGGTGATCAACCCCGATGGTACTGACACGGCCACCACCGGCCAGTGGGAAGTCGCCAACCCGCAGGAAACGAGCGATGGGGTGATCCCTCAGCAGTTGGGCACCACAAGCAGCGGCGTCCAGGCGTTGGTAACGCAAGCGGCAGCGGGCAGTGGTTTTGGCGACTTCGACATCGACAATGGCCCCACCACGGCACTGTCGCCAGTGGTGCAGATTCCGGCCGATGCACTGGGTGCAAGCCTCAGTCTTAACTGGTACCTGGGCCATCAGGAGAACGCGGACAGTAGCGACTGGTTGCGAATTGCGGTGCGCGGTGAGTCCGGCGAGCAGACATTGCTGCAGGTGTTCGGTAACGGGGCCGATAGGGCCGCGCAATGGACTAATTTTAACGCCGACCTCAGCGCCTTTGCCGGGCAGAGCGTTCAGTTTCTGGTGGAAGCGACCGACAGCGCCAGCAATGGCTCGCTGATCGAGGCCGGGGTAGATGACATCCTCATCACCCTGCTGGCGGTGGCCGACTCAGACGGCGATGGCGTGGACAATCAGCGTGATCTGGATAGCGACAATGACAGTATTCCCGATGTGATCGAGGCAGGGCTGTCCGATGCCAACGCGGATGCCCAGGTGGACGATCTGGCCGATCAGGGCACGGTGAGCAACCCGCCAGATACGGACAATGACGGCATCCCGGATTTCCTCGATTTAGAAAGCGCCAACCCGGCCAACGACGGTACCGCGTACGATATTCGCAGCGGCATCTTTGTCATCTATGACAGCAATGGTGATGGTCGCCTTGATGCCGGTGACGAGGGTGGTGGTCTGGACCTCAACGGCAACGGCATCGACGATCTGGCTGAGGATTCCGATGGTGACGGCATCTCGAACATCGACGATCCCGATGATGACAACGACGGCGTACTGGATGAGGATGATGCATTCCCGTTCGATCCCGACGAGAGTATGGATACCGATAACGATGGGGTGGGCGATAACGGGGATGCGTTCCCCAACGATCCGAATGAGACCACCGACAGCGACAACGATGGCGTTGGCGACAATGGCGATGCGTTTCCCACCGATCCGGGCGAAACCGCGGACACTGATAACGATGGCGTGGGTGACAACGCGGATGCGTTCCCGACCGATCCTAACGAAACGACGGACAGCGATAACGATGGCGTCGGCGACAATGGTGATGCCTTCCCCAACGATCCGAGCGAAACCACGGATACGGATAACGATGGCGTTGGGGACAACGCTGATTTGTTCCCGACGGATCCCAACGAAACCACCGACGCGGACAATGACGGCATTGGAGACAACTCCGATGTCGATGCTGACAACGACGGTCTTCCCGATGAGGTTGAAGCGAGCACCTCCCTGCTCGCCTTCAGCGATGACTTCGAGTCCGCTCAGGGGTGGGTGAGTAACCCCAATGGCACCGACAACGCGACCACGGGCTTCTGGTCTGTGGGTAACCCGGATGAGACGTTCTCCGATCAGACCGGGACGGTGATCCAACTGGGCAACACGACCAGCGGAGTGAACGCGCTGGTGACAGACCCCAATGGCCCGGATCTGGGTTGCTGCGACATCGACAGCGGTGTCACCTCGGTGCGCTCACCGAGCTTTGTGATTCCGGCCAACGCGGTCTCCGCCTCGTTGTCACTTAACTACAACTTCGCGCACACGTTAAACGCGCAGACAGTAGACCTGTTCCGCGTCACCCTGCAGGCCAGCGGGCTGACCGATCAGGTGCTGCTGGATCTGCAAGGCCTGGTGGAGATTGAGCGCCCGGGTGCGTGGACCGCACTGCAGGCAGATGTTAGCGGGTTTATCGGGCGTTCGGTGAATCTGCTGATCGAGGCGGCCGACAATGGGGACGGCTCACTGGTGGAGGCGGGCGTTGATGACGTGGCGGTAAGGGTTATCGCTCCCGGCGACAGCGACGCGGACGGCGTGAATAACCGCCTGGACCTGGACAGTGACAATGACACCGTGCCGGATGTGATCGAGGCAGGGCTGGCGGACAGCAATGGCGACTTTACCGTGGATGATGTTGCCGATCAGGCAACGGTGAGCAACCCACCAGATACCGACAATGATGGCATTCCGGATTATCTGGACCTGGAAAGCACCAATCCCCTGAATAACGGTACGGCCTATGACATTCAGGGTGGCAGCTTCGGCATCTTCGACAGCAATGGCGACGGACGCCTGGATGGCCAGGACGCACAGGGCGGTGCTGACGCCAATGGCAACGGTTTGGACGATCTGGTGGAAGGCTTCAGCGGAGGCAGCCAGCCCGATGCCGATGGTGATGGTATTCCCGATGCGGTTGAAGCCACTGAGGTGGTGGTGATCTTTGCCGATGACTTCGAATCGGCGCAAAACTGGACGATCAACCCGGCCGGCGCAGACACCGCGAGCAGGGGCGTATGGGCGGTGGGGCAGCCGACCGAGACGCTCTCGAACCTCAGCGGTCTGCCGTTTCAGCTGGGCGACACCACCAGCGGGTCGGGCGCACTGGTCACCGACCCCAGCGGGCCGCAGGTGGGGTGTTGTGACATCGACGATGGTGTGACCTCGGTACGCTCGCCTAACGTTGTCATTCCGGCCGGTGCTGTCGCGGTATCGTTGCAGTTGAACTACAACTTCGCCCACAACGCCAACTCCACGCCCGAGGATACCTTCCGCATTACCCTGCAGGGTAGCCAGAGCGGTGACTTACGCTTGCTGGATCTGGTCGCGACCGGCGGTGTCGAACGCCTCGGCGAGTGGGTGGCGTTTGAGGCTAATCTGAGTACGTTTGCCGGTCAGTCGGTCACATTGCTGATTGAGGCCGCTGACGGTGGTGGCGGCAACGTGGTGGAAGCGGCGATTGACGATGTGCGGATAAGCAGCGGCACCTCCAACGATGTTGACGGTGACGGCGTCGCGAATATGTTCGATCTGGATAGCGACAACGATACGATTGCCGACGTGGTGGAAGCGGGCTTAAGCGATGCCGACGGTGATTTTCTGGTTGACACGCCGGATGCGCAGGGCAGCGTGAGCATGCCGGGCGACAGCGATAACGACGGCGTGCCGGACTATCAAGATCTGGAGAGTGCCAACCCTCAGAACGATGGCACTGCGTATGATCTGGCGGGCGGGAGTTTCGCCATCCTGGATACAAATGGCGATGGTCGCCTAAGCGCGGACGACCTGAACGGAGGCAACGACAACGACGCCGACGGTATCGACGATCTGATCGACGGCGATCCAACCCAGCCCGGCTCCTAAGCCGTACCCAGGTTTAGTCGGCGGCGCCGGTCAGCCCGTTCTTTCGGACGGACTGGCCACAGCCGCGGTAAAAACCACATCGGTGGAACTGTTCAGCGCGGTTTCGGCCGAGTCCTGCAGAATGCTGATAACAAATCCCACGGCCACCACTTGCATGGCCACGTCGTTAGAGATACCAAACAGCCCACAACTGAGTGGGATCAGCAGCAGTGATCCTCCGGCTACACCCGAGGCACCGCATGCCGACAATGCCGCCACCACGCTGAGCAACAGCGCCGTGGTGATGTCTACCGAGACACCCAGCGTGTGCGCTGCGGCCAGCGTCAGCACCGTAATGGTGATGGCCGCGCCCCCCATATTAATGGTGGCCCCCAGCGGGATGGACACCGCGTAGGTGTCTTTCTCCAGCCCCAGCTTTTCACACAACGCCAGATTCACCGGAATATTAGCGGCAGAGCTACGGGTGAAAAATGCGGTGATGCCGCTTTCCCGCAAGGCCGTAAACACCAACGGATAGGGGTTGCGGCGGGTCTTTAGCCAGACAATCAGCGGATTCATCACTAGCGCCATAATCAGCATGGCGCTGAGCAACACTGCGAGCAGGCGTGCGTAACCTGCGAGTGCGGAAATGCCTGAACTCGCCAGGTTGCTGGCCACCAGTCCGAATATGCCGAGCGGGGCAAAGGCAATCACAACTTTGACGATGCGGGTGACCGCGTCCGCCAGGTCCTGCAGCATCTGCCTGGATGACTCCGAGGCGTGGTGCATAAACATACCCAGGCCGACGCCCCAGACCACCAACCCAATAAAATTGCCCGTCAGCACCGCGTTCACCGGATTGTCGATAATCTTGCCAAGCATCGTGTTGAGCACCTGCGCAATACCTTGTGGGGCCTGCGCGCTCAGATCGGTGTCCGTGAGCGTGAGCGTGGTCGGAAACGCCATGCTCAACAGCACCGCTAGCAGCGCCGCCGTGACAGTGCCGATCAGGTAAAGGACAAGGATCGGGCGCATCTGCGCGGTGTGACTGGTTTTGCGATTGGCCAATGCCGAGGCGACCAGTACCAGCACCAGAATCGGGGCGACGGCTTTCAATGCCTGCACGAACAGGCTGCCCAGCACCGAGGCAAAACCGGCAGCACCGGGAGCCGTTAACGCAAGGGCGATGCCCGCAACTATACCGATAGCGATTTGCAGCACCAGGCTGGCGCTTAGAATTCTTTTCAACATGGGTTCTGCCTTCAATACGATACGGGGGAGTATCGCACAGCTGCCTGGGGGGCGCCGCTGAGGGCAGTAGAGAACAAGGCGCAGGTAGTTAGCTCCCGCGCCTTGTTCGGCTTGCGTTGTGCTTACTCGGCGAGCTGAGCGCCGGTCACTTGCACGCGTACCCGGTTCAGCTGGTTCTGGTCGGTGACTGGGCCGATGCCGGTGCGCAGCGAGGTCTGCTGGCCGGCCCCGATCGCCTGGCGCGCTCTGAGTTGTTTGCGATCGACGATTTGGCGTCCGGTCGCATCCAGCACCACCACCTCAAGGGTGATGTTGCGTACGGCCGCCGGTGAGCGGTTGGCGAGCAGCGCGAGCACTTCGCCTTGGTTATTTACCCGCACCGCGCTTTGAATGTAGTTGCCGGGGTTGCGTGGCAGATCCAGTCGCATCATTGAGGCGGCTGCGCGCTTGCCGACCGGGGCGTTGGAGCCGGCGGCGACCTTGTAATACTCAATCGCCTGATCTGTTCGGCCACTGTTTGCTGCGAGCTCGCCCAGTGAAAAGTAGGCCGGTGCGGTGGGCAGCAGTTTAACGCTGCGGGTCAAGTCTGCCTCGGCGTCACGCAAGCGGCCTTCGGTCTGGCTGAGCATGCCCCTGCCCAGATAAAACTGGAAATACTGTGGATTCAATGCGATGGCGCGATCGTAGCGGCTGCGTGCGTTGGCATAGCGGTTATTGTTGGCGTCAATGTCGCCGATCAACGCGTGGAATTTGGCTTCAGCCGGTTCTATCTGTAGCGCTTGTTCTGCGAGCTGGCGCGCTCGTACTGTATCGCCCGCCTCCATTGCTTTGAGGGCCTTATCGTAGGCGTCGTAGGCAGGCTTGGTCTCAATCAGCCGGGAAATCGCGGCTTTGTAGCGTTCGCGCCCGTAATCGCCGCCGGTACCAATCCGCGCCGCGGTGGCCTCGTTGTTGCGTACGCGCTCCTCGGAGGCCGGATGGCTGGACAGAAGACCGTCCAGCCAGTTGCTGTTGCCTTTCTGGCGTTGCTGCGACAGGCGCACGAACGTCTTTTGCAGATCCACGGCCGCAGCGGGGTCGTAGCCAGCTTTCTTCATGTATTCCATGCCGTACTGGTCGGATTCGCGCTCGGCGTCACGACCATGCTTGAGCGTTACGAGCTGAGCGCCCATCTGCGCCCCGCCGACAATCAGGTTGGAGTAGCGGTTGTCGTTGACCGATAATGCCAGCCCCAACAGCACGCCCTGCATCAGGAGGCCGCGCTCCATCGACTTAGCGCCATGGCGGGCGGCGGAGTGGACGATTTCGTGCCCCATCACAGCGGCCAATTCAGCCTCGCTGCCGAGTTCAGTCAGTAGTCCCCGGTTAAAGGCGATCTTTCCGCCGGGCAAGGCCCAGGCATTGGGCACGGAGTTATTCAGCACCACAAATTCGTAGGGCAGGGGGCGATCGCTGTGGATGGCCAGGCGCTCGCCAACGTCGCTCACATACTTGGTGAGTTGCTTATCGACAACATAATCCCCGCCCTGCATCTGGCGCGAGGGGGAGTATTGTTGTTTGCCAATTGCGATCTCCCGTGACTCGGAGACAAACTGCAACTCGCGTTCGCCGGTAACAGGGTTGACGCCACACCCGCTCAGGGCAGCGGCAGCTAGGACAATTAGAGGTATGAGGCGACGCATGACAGGCTCCATCTGTGAGACTCGTTCGCCCTATTGTAGAGCATCTGCCATAAAGGGCTGACTGGCAGGCGCCGGAGCAGGGCGGCGTTGACAGTTTGTTACACGCCAGAGCGGCGTACGAGCGTTGGTCGGAGGGCGGCGCTGGCGCAAAGGGTGCGCCCGGCGGAACCGTCCGCTCGTGTGAACGTGTCGAGCTGTGTTTGCAGGGCTGGCCTAATAGATTGAATGGGCATCGTAAATTGGGCCCGATATGTCAGGGATTTCCTGAATTGTGATGTGGGCCAGCCAAGCGCAATGGTTATTGCGAATAATGTCCAATCTTGTCGCAACCAAGTCTTATGAGGTTTTACGCGAGCATGCCGCTGACAGATGACGGGCTAATCAAACGTCTAAGTAATTGTAAAACGCTTCCGACGCCACCGGAGGTTGCCGAGCGCATTATTCGTATCAGCCAGGACACCACGGCCGGTGCCAAAGAGATGGCCGACGCGATTGGTCTGGATCCGGGGCTGGTGTCGCGGGTTTTAAAGGTGGCGAATTCGGCGCTGTATGCGCGTAGTCGTTCGATTGAGAATCTGTCGCAGGCAGTGGTGCTGTTAGGGCTTAGCACAATGCTGAACCTTGCCCTCAGCCTATCGCTGGTAGCTGCCATGCGCCAACGGCGTATCGGTGGTATCGATATGGGGTTGTACTGGCGCCGCTCGCTGATCGCCGCCACGTTCTCACGCGAGTTGGCACGTCAGCTGGGGATTCCAGCAACCCAGTTAGAGAACTACTTCCTGGCCGGTTTGCTTCAGGATATCGGCATCCTGGCCCTGAGCGCCACGGATGACTTGCTCTACGAGTATCTGGAAGACGAGCAGGCCGACCACGAGCGGGTGATTGAGATTGAGCAGGCTCGCGTGGGTGCAGACCATGCCCAGGTGGGTGGTTGGCTGCTGGCACAATGGAAACTGCCGGAGTACGCGCAGGTCGCGGTGGGGGCCAGTCATGTGCGGGATGCCGACAAAGCACCGGCCGCGCACAAGAGCCTTGTGCTGTGCACCGCGACGTCCGGTTACTTTGCGGACATCTGGATACACAAAGAAGTGGATGAGAGTTGTGCCATTGCTGCCGCAAAAGCGCAGCAACTGCTGCAGATGGCGCCGGCAACGTCTCTGGAGGTGATCCAGAACGCCGCACAATCGCTCGGCGAGATGAGCGAGCTGTTCGGTGTAGAGCTGGGTAACGCAGCGGCGATGGCTTCCATGCTGAATGAGTGCGAGCAACAACTGGCCGCCTAGTCGGCCCGGTCTCGGGCCTCGGCGTGGTTAGCGCCAGTTCAGAATAACTTTTGCCGCATCGCCGTGGATCATGGCATCAAAGCCGGACTGGAATTGCTCGAAACCGAAGTGGTGTGTCACTACCGGTGAAACATCAAGGCCGCCGCGGATCATATTGGCCATTTTGTACCAGGTCTCGAACATCTCCCGGCCATAGATGCCTTTGAGTATCAGGCCTTTGAAGATTACCTGGTTCCAGTCGATGGCAATTTCCGTGGACGGGATACCCATCAGCGCCACGCGCCCACCATGCACCATGTTGCTCAGCATGTCTGAGAAAGCACTGGGCTGGCCGGACATCTCAAGGCCTACGTCAAAACCCTCGGTCATGCCAAGTTCGCCCATAACCTGCGGCAGCGACTCGCTGGCCACGTTGACGGTGCGGGTGACATCCAGTTTTTCGGCCAACGCCAGGCGCTGGGGGTTGATATCGGTAATGACCACATGGCGTGCCCCGACGTAGCGGGCGATGGCCGCGGAGAACAGCCCAATCGGTCCAGCGCCGGTAATCAACACGTCCTCCCCGACCATATCAAAACTCAACGCTGCGTGAGTGGCGTTGCCGAGCGGGTCCAAAATGGCGCCCATGTCGTCCGTGATTTCCTCGGGCAACACAAACACGTTGTCGGCAGGCATGCTCAGATATTCGGCGAAAGCACCGGGTCGGTTCACGCCGATGCCGACGGTATTGCGGCACAGATGTCGACGGCCCGCACGGCAGTTGCGGCAATGACCACAGGTCACGTGCCCTTCGCCTGAGACTCGATCGCCGATTTTCATCCCGGCCACTTCACTGCCGAGCTCCACAATGTCGCCGCAGAACTCATGCCCCACCGTCATGGGCACTGGAATGGTCGCCTGAGCCCAGTTATCCCATTGATAGATATGCATGTCGGTGCCGCAAATAGCGGTCTTGCGAATTGCAATCCGAACGTCGTTGGGGCCGATCGCCGGCTCCTCGATATCCTGCAACCAAAGGCCTTGTTCTGATTTTAGTTTGACCAGCGCTTTCATATGCCCGGCAGCTCCCCGAAAAGTTAGATGATATCCAGCTCGCGCCCGACCGTGGCGAAGGCTTCGATGGCCTGGTCAAGTTGCTCGATGCTAAGCGCAGCCGACATCTGGGTTCGGATGCGGGCTTTGCCTCTTGGCACGACAGGAAAGGAAAATCCGATGACGTACACCCCATGCGCCAACAACCGGTCGGCCATGGCCGTGGCAAGCGAGGCGTCGCCGAGCATTACTGGAATGATGGGGTGGCTGCCAGGTAGCAGCTCAAATCCCAATGCCGTCATTTCGCGGCGAAAGTGCTCACTATTGCGCTGCAGCCGCTCGCGCAATTCACCCGAGGACTCGAGCATTTTGATCACCTGAACCGATGTGGCGGCGATGACCGGCGCTAGCGTATTGGAGAACAGGTAGGGGCGCGAACGCTGGCGCAGCCAGGCGATGACCTCCTTGCGACCTGAAGTGAAGCCACCGGCGGCCCCGCCTAGCGCCTTGCCCAGCGTGCCGGTAATGATGTCCACTTTGTCCATCACCCCAAACAGCTCGTGGGTGCCGCGCCCGTGTTCGCCCACAAAGCCAACCGCGTGCGAATCATCCACGGCAACCAGTGCGTTGTAGCGCTCAGCCAGCGCGCACACTTCATCCAGCCGCGCGTAGCTGCCGTCCATGGAGAACACGCCGTCGGTGATGATCAGCCGTGTGCGGCACTCCGTAGCATCCTTGAGGCACTGCTCCAGTTCGCCCATGTTGTTGTTGGCATAGCGCATCCGCCGCGCCTTACACAAGCGCACCCCGTCGATGATACTGGCGTGGTTAAGCGCGTCACTGATGACGGCATCTTCCTCGCCCAGAATCGTCTCAAATAGTCCGCCGTTGGCATCAAAGCAGGAGGAGTACAGGATGGTGTCCTCGGTGCCCAGAAAGCGGCTGAGCGCGGCCTCCAGTTCCTTGTGCACGGCCTGGGTGCCGCAAATGAAACGCACCGACGCCATCCCAAAGCCATGCGCCTCTAGCGCCTCGCGTGCCGCATCCACCAGCGCTTGTTCGCCTGCCAGCCCCAGATAATTGTTGGCGCACAGGTTCAGTACCTCGCCACCTTCGCGGGTTGCGATTTTAGCCGCCTGGCGGGTGGTGATGACGCGCTCGGACTTAAACAAGCCTTCGCCGCGCAGTTGCTCGGTTTGCTGGTGTAAACGGTCGAGGAAAGCTGAGTCCAAGGCTATACTCCGCAGTGGCTGCTCGGGGTGCGCAGTATATCTCACCCGTCAGCAAGCGGTGGGCTGTGGTGACAAACCGCGCCCGGCGTGATCGCAACAGCAAAGCAAGGGAAGCGGTGCAAATGGTGCCCGAGACAGGCGATAAAGTACGCATCGACAAATGGTTATGGGCAGCCCGCCTGTACAAGACCCGCTCGATGGCGGCAACGGCGGTTGGCGGTGGCCGGGTGCATCTGAACGGCGAGCGGGTAAAAGCTGCGCACGCCGTGCGGGTGGGCGACCAGCTACAGATCAGTCGCGACCGATTCTCGGTCGTTGTGGACGTACTGGCGTTGGCGGAAAAACGCGGCCCGGCCAAGCAGGCGGTACTGTTGTACGAGGAAACCGCACAAAGCATCGCTACCCGGGAGGCGCTGAAGGAGCGTACGCGTATCGCCCGCGCCTCCATGGTGGCGCCTGCCAAACGTCCGGACAAAAAGGGCCGCCGCGAAATTGCGCGCTTGCGGCGTGAAAGCCCACAGGAATAAGCATCAGGAACCACCATGAGCACAGATAAAGGCACCGCCCCCGAGACGCCGACCCCGGTCGTATTCCGCGAGGATATGCCGGCGTTGCCCAGCATCAACCGGGGCCTGGATGAGTTGTTTCTGGCGGACGAGACCCGCTGCGTGGTGCGCCTGATGCGTCGCGCCGAGTGTGCCCCGGCCCAGGCGAAGGCGATTTACAACACGGCCGCCGAGCTGGTGCGTACGGTGCGACGCAAAACCGATGGTGACCGCGGTCTGGATGCATTTTTGCGCCAGTACGATCTGTCCTCACAGGAAGGGGTGCTGCTGATGTGCCTGGCCGAGGCGTTGCTGCGTATCCCCGATGCGGATACCGCCGATAAGCTTATTGCCGACAAGCTGGCTGCTGGCAATTGGCAGGAGCATTTGGGCGACAGCGAGTCTGGGCTAGTGAATGCCTCCACCTGGGGGCTGATGCTGACCGGCCGCCTGCTACGCCCGGACGCCCCGGTATTGCGCGACCCTGGCTCCACGCTCAAAGGATTGGTCGGGCGGGTGGGTGAGCCGGTGGTACGCACCGCCATGCGCCAGGCGATGCGCATCATGGGGCATCAATACGTGATGGGGCGGACCATCGCTGAGGCGTTGAAGCGAGCACGCGGCAAACGGCATGCTAATTATCGCCATTCATACGACATGCTGGGCGAGGCTGCCCTGACCGAGCCCGATGCGGCGCGCTACTTAAAGGCCTATGCGGACGCCATCGATGTGATCGCAGGGGCCCGCGGCAAAGACGATGACGAGATTAGCGCGCCGAGCATCTCGGTCAAGCTCTCGGCTTTGCATCCGCGTTACGAACTAAGCCAGCGGCGTCGAGTGCTGGTGCAACTGAGCGAGCGCCTGCTAAAGCTGGCACAACGTGCAAAGAAGGCCGGCATCGGGCTGACCATGGATGCCGAAGAGGCTGATCGACTGGAGCTGTCGCTGGAGATCTTCGAGCGGGTGTATCGTGATGAGTCCCTGCAGGGTTGGAACGGGCTGGGGCTGGCGGTCCAGGCATATCAAAAACGTGCGCCACTGGTACTTGAATGGTTAAACGTGATGGCGCGCGATTGCGGCCGCGTTCTGCCGGTACGGCTGGTCAAGGGCGCGTATTGGGATACGGAAGTCAAACGCGCGCAGGAGCAGGGGCTGGAGGGCTACCCGGTGTTTACGCGTAAAGTCGCCACGGATATTTCCTATCTTGCCTGCGCCCGTGAACTGTTGAACGATAGCCCTAATCTCTACCCGCAGTTTGCGACCCACAATGCACAAACGCTGGCCAGCATTATGCACTTTGCGAAGGATGGGCAGCGGTATGAATTCCAGCGCCTGCACGGCATGGGCGAAGAGCTCTATGACGATCTGGTCGGCCCAGATGGCCAGGGCGTGCGCTGCCGCGTGTACGCCCCGGTGGGCAGTCACGAAGATCTATTGCCATACCTGGTGCGCCGCCTGCTAGAGAACGGCGCGAACACCTCGTTCGTGAACCGCATTGTGGATGAGCAGACACCGCTGGCCGAGATCATTGCCGATCCGGTCCAGCATATTGGGCGGCTGTCGCAGATACCGCATCCGGCGATTCGCTTGCCCGCGAGCCTGTTTGACGAGCGGACCAATTCGGCCGGGATTAATTTCGCCTCAGCGCGGCAATTGCTCGATTTACGCCAGGAACTGCAGGCGGCGGCCACGCGCGAATGGCGCGTCGCGCCGCTGATCGCGGGCCAATCGCATAGTGGGCCTGCGCAGGCCAGCCTGAATCCGGCCGATAGTCGGCGGGTGGTGGGTGAGGTGGTGGAAGCGGACGAGGCGCTCACGGTGAAAGCGATCGACTTAGCCCGCAGTGCATTTGCCAGCTGGCGCCGAACCAGTGGGGAGCATCGGGCCGGTATACTGGATCGCGCGGCTGAGTTGTTTGAACAACATCGCGGTGAGTTATTAAGCCTGTGCATTCGCGAGGCAGGTAAAACGATTCCGGATGCGGTGGCGGAACTGCGCGAGGCAGTGGACTTTCTGCGCTATTACGCGGCCCGAACGCGGGCGGATTTCGGCGCACCTCAAACGCTGCCCGGACCTACGGGCGAGCTCAACACACTGGCATTGATGGGCCGTGGCCCGTTCGCGTGTATCAGTCCGTGGAACTTTCCCCTGGCGATTTTTACCGGCCAGGTAGCGGCTGCTCTAGCGGCGGGTAATACGGTGATCGCCAAACCTGCGGAGAGTACACCGCTGACGGCAGGGCGCGCGGTGCAGCTACTGCTAGAGGCAGGCATACCGCAGAACGTGCTGAGCTTCTTGCCGGGGCGCGGCAGTGTGGTGGGCTCGGTGTTAAGCGCGCATGCCGATGTTGCGGGCGTCGCGTTCACCGGCTCCACCGAGACGGCCTGGACGATTAATCGTCAGTTGGCGGCCCGGCAGGCGCCGCTGGGCGCGCTGATCGCCGAAACCGGCGGCCTGAACGCGATGATCGTCGACAGCTCGGCGTTGCCAGAGCAGGTGGTGCAGGATGCGGCATTCTCCGCGTTCAATAGCGCGGGGCAACGCTGTTCTGCGTTGCGCGTTATGTGTGTACAGCGGGATGTTGCCGGTCGGGTGATTGAGATGTTGGAGGGCCATGTACAGGAGATGAACATTGGCGATCCGGGGCTACTTGAGACGGATATTGGCCCCCTGATCGATCAGCGAGCGCATACGATGGTGGCGGAGCACGTGAGGCAGATGGGCGCGAACGGTAAGCTGCTGTTTCAGGGGGGATTGCCCGAAGCCACGGTGCACGGGACATTTATGGCGCCCGCTGCCATCGCCATTGACTCATTTGCGGCCTTGGAGCGCGAGGTGTTTGGTCCAGTACTCCACGTGCTGACCTATCGCGCGAACGAGCTGGATGCGTTACTCGGTGCGATCAACAGTAGTGGGTACGGTCTGACGCTGGGACTGCATACGCGGATCGATAGCATGACCCAGTACGTGGCCGAGCGCGTGAACGCCGGCAATGTGTACGTAAACCGCGACATGATAGGCGCCGTGGTGGGCGTACAGCCGTTTGGCGGGCAGGGCCTTTCGGGCACTGGGCCAAAGGCGGGTGGGCCGCGTTACCTGCATCGGTACGCGACCGAGCAAACCATCAGCGTTAACACGGCGGCTGTGGGGGGTAACGCAAGTCTGCTGTCGATGTCGCCGGAGGCGGCGAAGCTGGATAGCTAACGCAGCTTAGCGGTGGCTAGCGGCCGGGGGCAGACAGGCCCCGGTGCGGGATATCAACAGCCTCGCCAGGTTGGTACGTGCTGGCTAGTTGTGCGCCCGGCAGGTAGTAGCCGTGTTGCGCTGCGAATTCGCGAATGCTAGTGGCGGGCGTAGAGGTGGATTGTGATGCGTTGACGTATTGCCCATCACGTACGTAGGCGACATAGTCCCGCAGCATGCCGGCCAGTTCGTATTCCCCCTGGGTGCAGCGCAACAGCCCGCCACCGGAGGCGCCCGAGGTAATCCAGGCCGAGGTGTACAGCTTGCCGTTAGCATGGCGTTGATAACGCCCCTGGGTAATGGCCATGTCCAGTGCTAACGGATAGCCCATCGCCCACACATCCTCAAAATCACCTAGTCCATGTTCGGCCACCAACACCGGGCGAACTTCCCCAGTCGGGGTCGCCAATAGTGCCAGATCCCGATACTTGTCTATCGCGACCAGGCGTGCGTTTTGGTATTCACTGTGTTCCAGCGCGATGCGCACCGGCTCGTTCGGCATGATCACGTGGGCGGCGGTTAGCACCAGATTGTCGCCAATGACCACGCCGCTACCATGCGCATTGGCGCCGGCAATCACCCGCACAATGGTGTTGCGCATGTCCATTCCAGGCTGAAGACAGGCGGGTGGTTTTAACGCCGCGGGCACAGTGGCCACCGCGTAGCCCTGCGGGCCGGCCTGCGCATAAGGCACTAACAGTGCGATCAGGCCTGCGAGGAAGATGCAAATAGCCGCTTTACCTTCAACACGCCAGTTTGCGCGGTGGTTGCGGCCGGGTTGTGGGCAATGGTGCGTCGGCATGGACTATCAACTCCGATCCGGTGACGTGACGACACCTGGGCGAGTTGTGCCCTGATTGCCGTTCCTTGGCCGGTGCTGATTCCAGCCTTAACCCCGAGGCTAGGCGCTGGCGGGCGGAATGTCTGCGAACTCCACCACATTATGCACTCGAACTTGTGGGGAACTATGCCATGTTGCAGTGCGGAGCGTTGGCGGATTAACCCGTCGCAATGCTCGAGGTGGGGCGGGCAAACCAATTATTCACTCTGGTAGGCGTTTGGGGTAGTCGTAGTAGCTCACCTCACCGCTAAGCTGGCCCGACACGTCAGCCCAGTGCGCAATGGGCAGATCCAGGATGAATACACCGCTGGTGGGTAGATTGTCCAACTGCACGTCGCCGAGCGTATTGATCAAATGGGTCAATCCCGGGTTGTGCCCGACGATCATCGCGTTGGCGCTGGTGGGCGGGATCTGCGCGAGCACGGCTAGAATATCCTCCACGCTGGCTAGGTAAAGAGCGTCGTTCTGCAGGATATCGTCCACCGAAATGCCGAGCTCGCTGGCCACGATGCAAGCCGTTTTCAATGCGCGCCGAGCGGGGCTAGAGAGGATTAGATCAGGTTGGTGCTGGGCCTGGCGCAGGCGCTGGGCAATCACCGGCGCATCGCGTTTGCCGCGTTTGTTCAGCGGACGCTGATCATCCGCAAGGCTGTCATCAGCCCAGCTTGATTTTGCGTGGCGTAATACGAACAGTCGCTTCATCGACTTGGCTTCAGTACATCATTCCAGTTTGCAGGCGGGCCTCGTCACTCATCATGGTCTGGTTCCATGGTGGGTCGAACACCAGCTCCACCCGCACCTGCCCAACGGTGGGGATGATGCTCACTTTATCGCGTACGTCCTCCACCAGGATGTCGCCCATGCCACATCCTGGGGCGGTCAGCGTCATTTCGATGTCGACTGTGCGCTCGCCGGACTCATCCCCTGGATAGCCTCGACCCAGGACACATTCGTAGATCAACCCCAGGTCCACAATGTTGACCGGAATCTCAGGATCGTAGCAGGTCCGCATTTGTGCCCAGATCAGCTTCTCAACATCCTCATCGCTGGCGCCTTCGGGCAAATGCGGTGGTTCCACCGGTTCTTTGCCCAGGGCGTCTGCATCCCGTCCAGCAATCCGGAACAGGTGGCCGTCTACGTAGAGGGTAAAGCTGCCGCCCAGTGCCTGGGTGATGTAACCGATTGAGCCCTGCGGCAGCAATACATGCTCGCCGGCCGGAATGACCACCGCCTGCACATCGCGTGCGAGGGTAACCGGTTCGCTTTGACTTCCCATCATGCCGTTGAACTCACTCTGTAGAGGCGCCCTGGGGGTTGCCATCCAGGGCTGAAATTAAGGTGTGCCAGCAAAGCGTTGCACACTTTACGCGGGTGGGGTATTGGCGTACTCCGGCCAGAGCGCCAAGCTTGCCCAGGCTGGCGATGTCCGGCGGGTTATTGTCGGTCAGCAGTGCGTGCATATCACTGAACAGCGCGCGCGCGTGCGCCAGCGGTTTGCCCTTAAGGTGCTCGGTCATGAGTGAGGCGGAGGCAATGGAAATAGCGCATCCAGCCCCCTCGAAGGTAACGTCCTCGATGAGATCGTTCTGTACCGTGACGTAGACATGAAGCTTGTCACCACACAGTGGGTTAAACCCCTCGCTGCTGTGCGTTGACGGCTGCAGCCGGCGGAAGTTACGCGGGCTTTTGTTGTGATCGATGATCAGGTCTTTGTACAGATCCTGCAGGTCCATCAGGCAAACACCTCGCGCGCGGCGTGCAGGGCATCGACCAGCCGATCGGCCTCCTCGTAGGTATTGTAAAAGGCGAATGACGCTCGTGAGGTTGCGGGGACATTGAAATAGTCCATCACCGGCATCGCGCAATGGTGCCCAGTGCGCACTGCCACGGCATGGTGATCCAAGATGGTGCCGATGTCATGCGCGTGAATATCGTCCATGACGAAGGAGAGCACGGAGGCCTTCTCGCGCGCAGTGCCCACCAGGCGTAGCCCGGGCACTTCGCTCACACGGTGGGTGGCGTAGCGCAGCAGGGCATTTTCAATCGCACTGATCTGCTCGAAACCAATGCTCTGAATGTACTCGATTGCCGCCGCCAGCCCGACGGCACCTGCGATGTTAGGGGTGCCGGCTTCAAATTTCGCTGGCAGCGGCGCGTAGGTGGATTTCTCGAATGTCACCTGCAGAATCATGTCGCCGCCACCCTGCCAAGGCGGCATGTCCTCAAGCAGCGCCTGCTTGCCATACAGCACACCGGAGCCGGTAGGTGCGAACATTTTGTGCCCGGAGAAAACGTAAAAATCACAATCCAGTGCCTGCATATCCACCGGGGTATGCGGCACGGCTTGCGCGCCGTCTAGCAGCACGACGGCGCCCGCATCATGTGCCAGCCGGATGCATTGCTCCACCGGATTAATCGTACCGAGCGCGTTTGAAATATGCACCAATGCCACGATGGCTGTGCGGGGGCTCAGCAGTTGCTCGTAGGCGTGCATGTCGAGCTCACCTTCGGGCGTGATCGGCACTACTTTCAGCGTAGCGCCGGTCTGCTCGCACATCAGCTGCCATGGCACGATGTTGGAGTGGTGTTCCATGTGGGAGATTAGGACCTCATCACCCTCACCAAAACGTCGGCCCAGACTTTGTGCCACCAGATTAATCGCCTCGGTAGTGCCGCGGGTAAAGATAATTTCCTGCGTGCTGCGCGCGTTGATAAATCCGCGTACGGTTTCGCGTGCGTCTTCGAAGCGCTCGGTCGCGCGCTGGCTCAGCAGATGCACCCCGCGGTGCACATTTGCGTGGTCGTGCTCATAGTACTCGGCGATCGCCTGGATCACCGCGCGTGGCCGCTGCGAGGAAGCCGCGTTGTCCAAATACGCTATTGGCTTGCCATGTTGGCGTTCGCTCAGAATGGGGAAGTCTTGGCGCAAGCGCTCAATGACGTCTGCAAACGGGCGCTGTGTGTCGGGCGTAGCGGCAGTAACTGCGTTCATAGCAACTCTCCTAAGCGCGCCTGGCCGGGCAGCCGGCGCAATACGGCCTGTTCAACCCGTTGGCGTAGACCGCTCACATGCACTTGGCCGAGCAAGTCGCGTAAAAACGCAAACGTGAGCACAGCACGTGCCTGGTTCAGGTCCATGCCACGTGCACGCAGATAAAACAATGACTGCTCGTCCAACTGACCGACGGTGGCGCCGTGTGAGCAACGCACGTCGTCGGCGTAAATTTCAAGTTCTGGCTTGGTGTCGATTTCAGCATGTCGGGACAGCAGCAGATTAGTGCTCGACTGGTCCGCCTGAATTTTTTGGGCATCTTTGTGCACCAGCACCTTGCCGTTGAACACGCATCGGGCGCGATCGTCCAGCACGCTGCGGTAATCTTCGGCGCTTTGCGTGTTGGGCTGCAGGTGTTCTACTCGAGTATGGTTGTCCACATGCTGGCGCCCGGTGCCGAGCACTAGCCCATTCAGCGATACTTCGCTGCCCGGCGCCGCCAGGTCCACCTGAATGTCGGTGCGGGCAAGCGCAGCACCCAGTGCCAAGTTGTGGCTGTGCAACCGCGCGTCACGCTGCAAGCGTGCGTGAATGCTGGCGATGTGGTAACCCGGATCTTCTTGCAATTTGTAGTGTGTGACACAGGCATTCGCGTGTACATGCAGCTCGGTGACGGCGTTGGTAAAACAGCCATCTGGCGCAATGTCGTCTTTGAGTGCCGCGCTTGTGTCCAGACTGGCGTAGTGTTCGATGATGGCTAGATTGCTGCCGGCCAGCGCGTCCACCAGCACGCGTGGCGCGGCGGCGGCGGGGCCGTATTCGCGGCTGCTCAGGAACAACAGATGCAAAACACTATCCTGCTCGCCACTTGGTGTGGCCTGAACGTGCACTCCGTCCTGAACAAAAGCCGTGTTAAGTGCAGCCATCCGATATCGTTGCAGGTTAACCAGTTCGCCCAGCGCCACAGACGCGCTGTCGCTTGCCAGCGTTTGTGCTAGCGAGTTCACTGTTATCCCGCTGTCTGCGCTTGGCAGGCGGCTGAGGTCAAATTGCGGTTGACCGTTGACAAAGACAATCCGTGCGGCACCTGGATCGATCTCGAACGCGGCCAGTGTCTGGCTATCTACCAACGGTGCGGATGGTACCAGGACGTAGGCCTGTGCCACCAGTTTACGTAAACTGGTGTACTTCCAGTGCTCGTCCTTTACCGTAGGGAAGCCGGTTTCAGAAAATGCCTGCATCGCCCGCTCGCCCAGTGCGTGAAGGTTGCTTTCACGGCCGGCGGCAAGCTCACGATACGCCGTGGTAAACGGCTGTATGGAATCGATGGCGTTCACGCGGCTGGCGCCTCCGCCCGCAGCCAGTCGTAACCGCGCGCCTCCAGTTCATGCGCCAGCGACTTGTCGCCGGATTTAACGATCTGTCCGCCAGCCAGCACGTGCACCACGTCGGGCACAATGTAATCCAGCAGCCGTTGGTAATGGGTGACCAGAATAATCGAGCGGTCGGCTGCGCGCAGGCTATTCACCCCATTGGCCACCACCTTCAGCGCATCAATATCCAGGCCCGAATCGGTTTCATCCAACACCGCGAGGGTGGGTTCGAGCACCGCCATCTGGAGGATCTCGTTGCGCTTTTTTTCACCGCCGGAGAACCCCTCGTTCACACCGCGCTGCAGAAAGCTCTCATCCATGTCCATCAGCGCGGTTTTCTCGCGCACCAGCGATAGAAAATCGTAGGCATCAAGCTCGGGTTCGCCGCGATGCTTGCGTCGCGCGTTCAACGCCGCTTTGAGCAGGTAGATGTTGTTAACCCCGGGGATTTCCACCGGATACTGAAACGCCAGGAACACGCCTTCGCGCGCACGCTCCTCAGGCTCAAGCCCCAGCAGGTCTTTGCCTTGGTAAAGCACCTCGCCGCTGGTCACCTCATAGTTTGGGTGCCCGGCCAGTACCTGCGCCAGAGTGCTCTTGCCCGAGCCGTTCGGGCCCATGATGGCGTGCACTTGGCCAGGCTCAACGTCCAGCGTCAAGCCGTTTAGTATGTTCTTGCCGTCCACCCGCGCGTGCAGGTCACGAACACTAAGCATCACAAATTGCTCCTTAAAAGACGGTGCGGTCAGCCGACCGCACCTTCCAGGCTGACATTAAGCAGGCGCTGCGCCTCGACGGCGAACTCCATCGGCAGCTCCTTGAATACGTCCTTACAAAATCCGTTCACGATCATGTTCACCGCATCCTCCTCGCCAATGCCGCGCTGGCGACAAAAAAACAGCTGATCCTCACTGATCTTGGAGGTGGTGGCCTCATGTTCAACAGTGGCGCTTGGATTTTTTACTTCCATATACGGAAAAGTATGTGCTGCGCACTGATCGCCCATCAGCAAGGAGTCGCACTGAGTGTGGTTACGTGCGCCTTCGGCAATGGGCAGTATCCGCACCAGGCCGCGATAGGCATTTTGTGCACGTCCTGCCGAGATGCCCTTGGAGACGATGGTGCTGCGGGTGTTGCGCCCGATATGAATCATCTTGGTGCCGGTGTCGGCCTGCTGCAGATTGTTGGTGACGGCCACGGAGTAAAACTCGCCGACCGAGTTGTGCCCGCGCAGAACGCAGCTGGGGTACTTCC
>CBDUQI010000062.1:0-27354 GCA_965369325.1 uncultured Gammaproteobacteria bacterium | reverse complement strand
TCCTCGGGGACAGTTATGCTGCCGAGGTGATCGAGGACAGTCCGTTCGACCCGACCAACGAGCGACTGCGGGATGTGAACGATGCCAACCGAATCGCGTGATGAAGTAGCGGTCAGCGGTGGCTGCTTGTGTGGCGCCGTCACCTACGAGGTGCACGGGCCGTTGCGGCCGGTAATCTATTGCCACTGCGAGCAGTGCCGGCGCACCAGCGGGCACTATGTGGCCGCGACCGCCGCCGAGCAGGTTGACCTGAAGATGCGCAATGAGACAGGGCTGCGATGGTATCGCTCTTCGGGCTCCGCACGGCGGGGCTTTTGCGCCCTGTGTGGCTCCAGCCTGTTCTGGCACCGCAACGATCATCCGACGATCTCGATTATGGCGGGCTCGCTGCGCGCGCCAACCGGTCTTGATGCCAGCGCGCATATTTTTGTCGACGATGCCAATGACTACTATGTGTTATGCGATGGGCTCCCTCAGTACCCGCAGGACACGCCCTGATGAAGGGCTATTCAATCTTCAGCCTGCTGCGCAACGCGGTGAGCTACAACCGCAACTGGCCGCAGGCCTGGCGTAGCCCCGAGCCGCGCAAACAATATGATGTGATTATCGTTGGCGGTGGCGGGCACGGGTTGGCCAGCGCGTATTACCTGGCGAAAGAGCACGGTGTGCGCAATATCGCAGTGCTGGAGAAGGGCTGGATCGGTGGCGGTAACACCGGTCGCAATACCACCATTGTGCGCTCAAATTACTTGTGGACCGAAGCATCTCTGCTGTATGAAAAATCGCTCAAACTGTGGGAGGGGTTAAGTCAGGAGCTGAACTTTAATGTGATGTTCAGTCAGCGCGGCGTGTACAACCTGGGTCACACCTTGCAGGACATGCGCGACATCCAACGGCGCGTTAGTGCAAACCGGCTAAACGGCATTGATGCGCAGGTGGTGACGGCGCAGCAGATCAAGCGCGACATCCCGGCGATCAATATCTCACCTGACGCGCGCTATCCCATCCTGGGCGCTTCGTATCAAGCAAGAGCCGGTGTGGCCAGGCACGATGCGGTGGCCTGGGGCTATGCGCGTGCCGCCGATGCGCTGGGTGTGGATATTATTCAGCAGTGCGAGGTAACCGGCATCGATCGCGAAGAAGGTCGCGTTACCGGCGTGCAGAGCACCCGCGGTGCCATCCGCGCCAAAAAGGTGGGCGTGGTGGTGGCAGGGCATGCGAGCGTGCTGGCTGATATGGCGGGTTTGCGCCTGCCGATCGAAAGCCACCCGCTGCAGGCATTTGTCTCCGAGCCGCTCAAGCCAGTGCTGGATACGGTGGTCATGTCCAATGCGGTGCATGGCTACGTCAGCCAGTCCGACAAGGGCGAGTTGGTGATCGGGGCCGGTATCGATGCCTATAACGGCTACGGTCAACGTGGCAGCTTCCAGACGATTGAGCATACCGCTCAGGCGATTTTGGAGCTGTTTCCGTCGTTCAGCCGCGTGCGCATGTTACGTATGTGGGGCGGCATCGTGGATACCTGTCCGGATGCCTGCCCGATTATCACCAAGACACCGGTACGGGGGCTGTACTTTAACTGCGGCTGGGGCAGCGGTGGTTTCAAAGCCACGCCTGGCTCCGGCTTCGCCTTTGCGCACACTATCGCGCAGGACTCACCGCATGAATTGAATGCGGCCTTTTCACTGAACCGCTTCAGCAGTGGCGCGCTTATCGATGAGCACGGCGCTGCCGGCGTGGCGCACTAGCCCGAAGGAGGCACTGCCATGTTGCGTATTGAATGCCCCTATTGCGGGCACCGAGATGAGTCGGAGTTTAGCTACGGCGGGGAGGCAAACATTGTGCGCCCTGAGCACCCGGATGCGCTGTCCGATGAGCAGTGGGCTGACTACTTGTTCATGCGTAAGAATCCCAAAGGGTTGCACCGGGAGCAGTGGGTGCACGCTTTGGGCTGCCGGCGTTGGTTCAATGCTCGTCGCGATACCGTCACCTATGTGATTTCGGCCACCTGGCCGATAGGTGCGAACGAGCCGGGGGGCGGGAATGAGTGAGCAGTCTCACCGCCTGAGTCAGGGCGGGCGTATTGATCGTAACAAGCCGCTGAGCTTTACTTTTGAGGGTCGCACGCTGCAGGGGTATGCGGGCGATACGCTCGCCTCCGCGCTGCTGGCTAACGGGATGTCGCTGGTAGGGCGTTCCTTTAAGTACCGTCGGCCGCGCGGGATTGTTGGCAGTGGCGCCGAGGAGCCCAATGCCATCGTGCAGATCGGCAGCGGCGCGAGCACGCTGCCTGGCCAGCGCGCCACCCAAGTCGCGTTGTACGAGGGCTTGAGTGCGCGGGTGAACAAAGGCTGGCCCAGTTTGCAAACAGATATCGCCGCTGGATTTCTGGGCGTGTTTCATCGGGTGTTCAGCGCAGGCTTCTACTACAAGACGTTTATGGGGCCGCGTGGATTTTGGGAGCGTTACGAGCGCTTTATCCGCAGCGCTGCCGGCCTGGGCCAGGCGCCTACGCTGGCGGACCCTGATCATTACTCACACACCAATGTGCATTGCGATGTCTTGGTGGCCGGCGCAGGGCCAGCCGGATTGCTCAGCGCGCTCAGTGCGATGCGCGCAGGCGCACGCGTGATTATCGCGGATGAGCAAGAGGAGTTTGGTGGTGCGTTGCTGCACACCAGCGAGACCTTGAACGGGCAACCCGCCAGCGAGTGGGTGGCCGACGTAGTGGCGCAGCTGGCGGCATCGCCGCGGGTTACCCTGCTCCCGCGCAGTACCGTGTTTGGGTACTACGACGATAACTTTCTGGCGATCGCACAACGCTGCACCGATCATCTGGGCGAGCATGCGGTCGGGCAGACACGCCAGCGCATGTGGCGAGTGCGGGCCGGCGAGGCCATCCTGGCGCAAGGGGCGTTTGAGCGTCCACTGGTGTTTGGCAACAACGATCGCCCGGGTGTGATGACCGCATCGGCCGTATCCACCTACGTGAATCGCTATGCGGTCGCCCCTGGACGTCGCGCGGTGTTGTTTACCAATAACGATTCGGCCTATCACACCGCGCTGGATCTGCATCGGGCGGGCATCGATGTCGCGGCCGTCGTGGATGTGCGCAGCGAGGGTGCCGGTGAGGTTGGGCAACGCGTAGGCGCACTTGGCATTGAGATCTTGCATGGGCAGGTGGTGGTGGACGTGCAGGGGCGCCAGCGCGTGCGTGCCGCGCAGGTGATGCGCCTGCGCGCTGACGGCAAGTCGGTGGCGGGCGGCCGTGTGATCGAGTGCGATCTGATTGCTTGCTCAGGTGGCTGGAGCCCCGCGGTGCACCTGCACTCCCATGCAGGTGGGCGCAACGTATGGGATGAGTCGCGTGCCTGCTTTGTGCCCGGCACGCGGGTGCAGGCCAATGTGTCGATTGGCGCTGGCAACGGCACCTTTGCGATGGGTGACGTGCTGCGCGAGGCGGCCCTGGTGGGGCGCGAAGTGGCAGCTCGCGCCGGCTTTAGCGGTGGTCACAGCGAAGTGCCGGTCACGCAGCCGTTAATAGAGAATCCGTTGCAGCCGCTATGGCGGGTGCCGGGTGAGCAGGACGCCGAGCGAGGCCCCAAGCAGTTTCTGGATTTCCAAAACGACACCAGCGTGGCGGACGTGCGCCTGGCCGTACGGGAAGGCTATCGCAACGTGGAGCACGTCAAACGCTACACGGCGCTTGGTTTTGGTACCGACCAGGGCAAACTTGGCAATATCAACGGGATGGCGGTGTTGGCGGAGTGCCTGGGTGAGCCCATTGCCAACATTGGCACGACCACTTTCCGCCCGGCCTACACGCCGGTCACGTTCGGCACCGTGGCTGGCGAGGATGTCGGGCCGTTGTTCGATCCGGCGCGCAAGACCGCCATGCACAGTTGGCATGAGGCCGCTGGCGCCACTTTCGAAGTCGTCGGTCAATGGCTGCGCCCGTGGTACTACCCCAAAGCGGGTGAGGATATGCCCAGTGCAGTCGCACGTGAATGCGCAGCCACGCGCCGTTCGCTGGGCATTATGGATGCCTCGACATTGGGCAAGATTGATGTACACGGCCCAGATGCGGTTGAGTTTCTCGAGCGCATGTACACCCACAACATTGGGGCAATGAAAGTAGGTCGTTGTGCTTACGGCATCATGCTGGGCGAAGATGGCATGGTGATGGATGATGGGGTGATGGCGCGCGTCGCTGAGGATCGGTTTTACCTCACCACTACTACAGGCGGTGCAGCCAATGTGATGAGCTGGCTTGAGCGGTGGTTGCAGACCGAATGGCCATGGATGAAGGTGCATATGACGTCGCTCACCGATCATTGGTCGACCATTGCGCTGGTGGGCCCTCACAGTCGCCAGTTGCTGCAACGCCTAGACAGTGACATCGACTTCGCGGCTGAGGTGTTTGGTTTCATGTGCCATCGAACAGGCCACTTGGAGCAGTTTGAGGTTAATGTATTTCGGGTAAGTTTCAGCGGCGAACTGGCGTTCGAGCTGAATGTGCATAGCGACTACGCGCTGGCGTTGTGGAAGGTGTTGATGGAGGCCGGTCGCGCGTTCGATATCACGCCCTACGGCACCGAATCGTTGCACGTGTTGCGCGCGGAAAAGGGCTTTGTCATCGTTGGACAAGACACCGATGGTTCAGTGACCCCTCAAGATCTTGGTATGCACTGGATGTTGAGCAAAGATAAAGATTACATAGGACGGCGCTCGACTCAGCGCAGCGATAGTACGCGCAAGGATCGCAAGCAACTGGTTGGTCTGCTGAGTGTGGATGGCGAAACCGTGCTGTGCGAGGGCGCCCAAGTCGTCGAGGGCAGTGTCTCTCAGGTGGTGCCCGTGCCAATGAGTGGGCATGTGACTTCCAGTTACCACAGCGCCTGTCTAGGGCACCCGATTGCGCTGGCGCTGGTGGCTGGCGGACGCGCACGCAAAGGGCAGACGGTGCAAGTGGCAAGCCATGACGGCTCGGTCGTGCCAGCTACTGTTGTGTCGCCCGTGTTTTACGACCCGAAGGGGGAGAAGCAACGTGTCTGAGCAGGTTCGCAAGCATCATGCGTTGCTGCCTTTTCTGGCCAACCGACTAAACCAAACGGCGCGTGAAAGTACGGTGCAGGTCAAGGTGTGTCCGACCTTCGAGTATATTAATCTACGCGGTGACAGTGACGACCCTCGCCTTGGCGATGCTGTTAACGACGTGTTGTCGCAGCCTTTGCCGGTGGTGGCTAACACTTTCTGCGGGGGGGTTAGGCGAGTGTTCTGGTTGGGGCCGGATGAGTGGCTGGTGATGGTACCGGAGGGTGAGGGCGTCAGTGCCGAGCAACGGTTGCTTAACGCCGCTGGCGATGCATTCATCAGTACCAACATTGTAAGTGGCGGGTTGTTGTTGCTAAAGGTGTCCGGTGCCAATGCTCGCGGGCTTTTGGCCAAGGGATGTACGCTGGACTTGCATCCGGATGCATTTAAGGTGGGCCAATGTGCACAAAGCGGCATCGCGAAAACCAGCGTATTGCTGGCGATCACAGCAGCAAAACCTGAATATTCAGTGCTTGTCCGGCGTACTTTCGCCGAGTATCTTGCGCTTTGGATGGCGCGTGCGGGTAAGGAATACGGTATTGTATTCACCGCATAAGAGCGAGCGGAGCAATGCGTTGTGGTAGCGTACAATGAACAACTGCCCACACGGTTCAGTTTCCTGTTACTGAACGATTTTACGTTGATCTGTGTGGCGGCGGCGATTGAGCCGTTGCGCATGGCGAACCGCATTCTGCGGCGCGAGCAGTACACCTGGCGCTTACTTTCCGAGGATGGCCAAATTGTCACGTCCAGCGATGGCGTGGCGGTCAAGGTAGATGCCGGCATTGGCGATGTGGAAGGTCTGGGCGGGGTCGATGCGGTGATTGTGTGTGGTGGCCTGCACGTCGAGCGCAACCTGGGTGTGCACAACGCACGTTGGTTGCGCGGACTGCATCAGCGAGGGTACTCGCTGGGTGCGCTTTGTACCGGTGCATACGCGCTGGCGGACGCCGGACTGCTAGATGGTTACAGTTGCAGCATCCACTGGGAGAACATGGCAACTTTACGCGAGATGTTTCCTCGCGTACGCGTAACCAACAATCTGTTTACAATCGATCGCGGGCGATTTACCAGTGCGGGCGGTACCTCCCCAACTGACATGATGCTGGATTTTGTTACCCGAGCGCATGGCAACCAGCTTGGGGCCGAGATCGCCGACGTATTGCTGAGCGACCGGATTCGTCACGCAGAGGAGAAGCAGCGTGTGCCGCTACGACATCTGGTGGGTAACCAGTCGGAAAAGCTCATCACTGCGGTTGAGTTGATGGAGGCGAACTTGAAGGAGCCGATTCGCCAAGAAGACCTTGCACACTACGTCGGTTTGTCCCGACGTCAGTTACAGCGGCTGTTCCGCAAGCATTTGCAATGCGCTCCCTCGCGCTACTATCTTCAGCTTCGACTGGTCAGGGCGCGCGAGTTGCTGCAGCAAACCGCCTTGAGTATTCTGGAAATATCCTCGGTCTGCGGATTTGTTTCAACTTCGCATTTCAGTAAGAGTTACAAAGAATTTTTCGGCTACTCGCCCAGTCGCGAACGGCAGCAGTAGCCGGTCGGGCCCCGCCGCGCGCGCTAGCGCGACCCGACGGGGTGCAACTCAAGGGGCTGGGCGCAGCCGTCGTCGAACTCACAGCCTGCCAGCAGCCCGGCACGGGCAATCGCCATCACATCATCGGTACGTTCGTACAAGGCGTGCATAGCACCCAACGCCAGTATCTTGCCTGAGCCCAGCGCCCAAAAGCGCTCGCATTGCGTCACTGCGCGATAGCTCTCCACTTCGAACATGCCCGCAGGGCTGACCACCAGGGCGGATAACTGGCTGGACTCGACCGGCTGGTCTTTGTCCTCATCCGTCGAGATAAAGTACTCCTCCTTAAGTACCTTGTGCAGGGCTCGCATGCTCTCGAAGATGCTGACCCGGTCCGTCAGATCCAACAACGTCGGGTGCTGGCGCACGGCACTCTCCAGAATATCCTGAGCCACGGCCCAACCGGCCATACCCATATAGCTGTCGCCCACTTTGAGAATTTTGCTGTGGTTGACGACGTAGCGGGCACGTACCAACAGCGAGTCGCCGCACTGGGCGGTGTCCGCGCCAATGACTTGTTGTCCATTTTTCTTCACTGCGACGATGACAGACATATTCGCTTTTCCAAACAGCAGCGCGAGCGTGGGCGCCGTATCCACATGGGAGTGCGGGGCGGATTGTAACGCACGCCGCAAACGGGCGCGTGCGCGATCGTGCAACCGTGTCGGGCGAAACGGCGAAACGGCGGAACGGCGTAGCGCCGTAGCGGGGGGTGTGCGCGTCAGTTATCGCTGGTGGGGCGCCTTCGGCGCCTCCGCCGAGTTCCCCCTTGTTCTGGTGCGGGTACGGCGGGTGGGGCAGGACGCTGCACTACCGAGAACAGCTGATTGAACGGCGCGGTGCTGTGTGGGATGGACATCGCATCCACAAAGTACTGCTGAAACTGCGGTTCGATCGCCGTTTCGATTTTCTCGATCCGCTTGACCAGTGCTTCTATCTCCCGCCGCGCGGCTTTGTTCAGCAGTGCGATGCGTGCGCCGGTGCCAGCGGCATTGCCCACCGAGTTAACATGCGCCAGTTCGCAATCGGGAATAAGCCCCAGCACCATCGCATGCTTGACGTCGATGTGGCTGCCGAATGCGCCGGCCAAGCTGATCTTCTCCACCGCTTCGATGCTTAGTTTGCCCATCAGCAACTGCACGCCGGCGTAGAGGGCGGCCTTGGCGAGTTGGATCTGGCGCACGTCGTTCTGCGAAACGCTGATCAGCAGTACATCATCGTGCAACACATACGACCAGGTGCGCTCGTTGCGCACAATGCGCGAGCTGCGTTCGGCGAGGGCGCCATTGATCACGCCATCCGGCAGGACAATGCCGGCTAGGTACATCTCAGCGATGGCTTCGATAATGCCCGAGCCACAGATACCGTTGACGCCGATGTTGGCCGTTTCGCTCGCGAACTGCGGGTCGTCCGACCACAGATCGCAGCCGATAACCTTCACCCGAGCTTCCAGGGTGTCTGGGTCCACTCGCACCCGCTCGATCGCACCGGGTGCGGCGCGTTGCCCACAACTGATCTGCGCGCCTTCAAAGGCTGGCCCTGTCGGGCTGGAACAGGCCACTACCCGTTCACGGTTGCCTAGTACAATCTCCGCATTGGTACCGATGTCTACCAGTAACGTCATTTTGTCCTGCAGGTGTGGTTGCTCTGACAGCACCACCGCCGCGCAGTCAGCGCCCACGTGCCCGGCGATGCACGGCAGCACATACACCATGCCACCGGAGCAGATGCTCAGTTCCAGTTCACGTGCGGGCAGCGTAATGGCGGCGTCAGTACTCAGCGCGAATGGGGCACCGCCCAATTCCAGCGGACTAACGCCAAGCAGCAAGTGATGCATGATCGGGTTGCCGACCAAGGTGATCTCCATGACATCGCCGGGATCGGTGTTCATGGCGCCGGTCACCTGCTCAATAAGCCCGTTAATGCCCTCGCGCACGGCCTCAGTCATCTGCTGTGCCCCTTCCGGATGCATCATCACGTATGACACGCGGCTCATCAGGTCTTCGCCGAAACGGATCTGCGGGTTCATGGTGCTGCCCGAGTTCACCAACCGGCCACTTTTGAGCTCACTCAAGTGCGCGGCGATCGTGGTGGAGCCGACATCAATCGACACGCCATAGGCTTCCTCACGGTAGCCAGGCCAGATAGCGATCACCCGGGTGTTGTCATACACCGCAACGGTGACAGCCCACTTGCCCGCGCGCAACGACGGCTGCAGCAACCGTAAGGTGAGCATATCGCAGCTGAGATCGGTGAGTTGCCACTGGGCTTCCAGCGCTTCGTACAACCGTTGCAAATCCCCGCGCGGGTCGTGCATATCCGCCTCTTGTACCTCCACGTAGTACAGGTGCACGGTGCTGTCCAGGCGGATTTCTCGTTCGTCGGCGTCCTTGCGAACCACCTGTCGATGTACCTGACTTTCAGGCGGTACATCAATCAGCAAATCGCCCTCGATGCGCGCCTGACAGCTCAGGCGACGCCCGGCCGCCAGCGGTTTACGACGCGCGGAGTAGCGTGCTTCTGTCTCGGTAAAGACGGAGAGGTGCGTTTGCGCCGAGACAATTCCGTGCTTGGAGAAATTGCCGTCGGTGCAAAGCACCTGGCAACGACCGCACAGGCCGCGCCCGCCGCACACCGAATCAACATCTACGCCTATTTTGCGCGCCGCGTCCAGTACAGGTGTGCCCTGGGGGAACTCGCCACGCTTGCCTGAGGGCATGAACACCACTTTGAATAACTTATCGTCCATTCATGTGCTCGCTGGTAGTGCCCAACCCATTCGCTTATGACGCCGTACGTCGCCGCCGGCCGCGGCGGTTACGGCCCTCGCGTGCCAGCGTGCTTGCAGGATCCCGATATTTTCGAATCCATGCCGCGCAATCTGGATCATGCCCCATCATAACGTCGGCGCCCAGCACTGCCTGCATTACCTCGCTGTGCAGCGGGCTGGTAATGGCCGAGGTCATGCCAGCGCTGATCGCCATGGTGAGGAATGCACTGTTGACGCCGTTGCGATTAGGTAAGCCAAAACTCACGTTCGAGGCGCCGCAGGTGGTGTTCACCTTTAGCTCCTCGCGCAGCCGCCGCACAATATGCATCACCTGCTTGCCCGCGTTGTTAATCGCGCCAATCGGCATTACAAGCGGGTCGACCACAATGTTCTCGTGCGAGATGCCAAAGTCGGCAGCCCGCTCAACAATCTTTCTGGCGACTTCGAAGCGCACATCTGGGTCTTCAGAAATCCCGGTTTCATCGTTAGAGATGGCGACGACGGCCGCGCCGTATTTCTTCACCAGTGGCAACACCGACTCCAGTCGTTCTTCCTCGCCGGTCACCGAGTTGACCAGCGCCTTACCCTGGTACACCGCGAGGCCGGCCTCCAGGGCGGCAACGATAGATGAATCAATCGATAACGGGACATCGGTAACAGCCTGCACCAGTTGAATGCTCTTGGCCAGAATAGCCGGTTCGTCTGCCAATGGAATGCCTGCGTTGACATCCAGCATGTGCGCGCCCGCTTCAACTTGTGCGATCGCATCCGCCTCAACCCGGCTGTAGTCGCCGTTTTTCATTTCTTCGGCGAGAATTTTTCGGCCCGTAGGATTGATACGTTCGCCAATGATCACAAAGGGCTGATCAAAGCCGATGGTAACTTCGCGGCTCGGCGAGCTGACAATAGTGTTGGTCATGCAATCAATCTCCGGCGAGCGTAGGCTCACTCGATGTAGGTGGGAAATCACAGGATGCGGTGCTTGCAGCAGATGCTGGCGCAGCGGTGTGCTCAGGCGGCGGGCGTCGCCGTGGATGCCAGGGCTCACGGCCCTGCAGCACCCCCGAACGCTCAACAATCTCGGGCACGCGGTGTTCCTGTTTGTAGGCCATGATGTGCACGCCGTGCACACCTTCGATCTCACGCAACTGCTGAGTAATCTCAATGGCGATGTTTACGCCTTCAGTAGCTTGATTTTCGGCGCCCTTGATGCGCCTGATGATGTGGTCGGGAATGTGGATGCCCGGCACATTGGTGCGAATCCACTCCGCAGAGCGTGCGGATGCCAACGGCCCGATGCCAGCGAGAATATATACTTTCTCATGCAGGCCAAGATCGCGCACGCGGGCCATGTATTCGCGAAACATGCTCAGGTCGAAGCAGTACTGAGTTTGTACAAATTGCGCACCGGCAGCGATTTTCTTGCCCAATCGAATGGGGCGAAAATCGTAAGGTGGGGCAAACGGATTGGCGGCGCCCCCGATAAACACCGGTGGCGGCGAACTGATTTTTCGCCCGCTAAGGAAGTGTCCGCGATCACGCATGGTGCGGATCATGTTCAGCGAGGACATGCAGTCGAGGTCGAACACTGGTTTGGCTTCCGGGTGGTCGCCAGCTTGCACGCCGTCACCGGTCAGACACAGAATGTTGGCGACACCCATGGCGGCGGCACCCAGTACATCACCCTGGATCGCAATGCGGTTGCGGTCGCGGCACGACACCTGCATCACCATGGAGTAACCCACACGTGTCAGCAGGGCACACATACCCACACTGGACATGTGGCAATGCGCACCTGATCCGTCAGTTGCGTTCAGTGCATCCGCATAACCATCAAACACTTTCGCCCGTTCGTAGACTTCCACTGGGTCGGCAGAGTCCGGCGGAGCGATCTCAGTGGTGACCGCAAAACTGCCGGCGCGAAGGATGCGCTCCAGCCGCCCGGGCGATACATGGCCAGGGAGGATTGGAAGATTCTCCCCTGCGTTCGGTTCGTCCACAAAGTACATCGCCGCTCAGCTCTTGGAGGTGGGCGGGGTGCTGGCGCGCGGTACGCGCTGTGCGTGTACAGCTCGCACTTCCCGTAACCAGGCCGAGGTGCCGGCCAGACGGACGTCCACCGGTGGTTGCACTTTCGCAATAGCGTCCTCGCCACCGCGGATTCTCTGGCTGCCATCCCACGCTTCAACCCACACACACTTCATCTGGGGTTTGACCTCGCAGTGTCCGTCGGGGCGCACGCCGCCGCAAGGGCCGTTGCGCAGCGACTTTGGACAGTTCATGGGGCAGGACATGCCGGTATCACTCAACGCGCACATACCGCAGGACTGCGAGTCGAACAAAAAGCCTTTGACCAGCTTCTCTGCCGCAAGCACTGGCCGGTCCAAACGCTGGTAGCCAATTTTTTCAAATACCGGGTGTAGCGCCACCAGTACTCGCTGAAGCATGTGATACACGCTGTTTAGTCCGTTAGCGTGGCGCACTGACCAGCGACGCGCGCTATACATCATCGCCCTCCGGGGCCTTGCCGTGCGCGCGTATCAGGGCGGTGAGCTGCTCGTCAGTGTAGCTCGCCTCAATAGCATCAGCGGCCTGTTTGGCAATTTGCTCAGGATCCGCGCTTTGCTCACAGGGTTCGCTCACGCGGCGCCACTCGGCAATGTACGCATCGCTGCCACCTTTGCCAGCTCGCATGGCAGCCCGGTCGATGGCGTCCTGGAAGCGATGGCTGAGCTGCGCCTTACCGGATTTGCGCCCGCGTTTCACAATCACGGCTGACGGTATGTCGCGCCAGTAAATGAATATTTTTTTCATCATCCGCCTGTACGTTCCACGTAGTCGCTCAAATGCGTTTGCAATGCGCCGAAGCCGGTGGCGACGTGTTCAAACTCAAGACCCAGAGCCGCGGCTGCCTCGCGGGCTTGTTGCATCAGCTGCGCGTCGGGCATTTGCGATAAATACACCACACGCCGATAGTTGCCAAAGTACGCATCCCGCAGCGTAGGGTGCTCGGCAATGCCCAGCCCTTCAAGTACCAAGGCGTCAAAGTGCCGGACGAGAAAGTCGGTTAGATAAAAGGTGCCTGGTTCTTGTTCTGCCAGTTCATCAAAACGATCAAGGCCGGCGAAAAACGCGTAGCAATGGGCGCCGGGCAGACGTTTAACGTCCGGATGCTCCTGCACTACGCGATCGATGGCGCCGCCGGTGCCGCAATCGGCATAGGCGACAAAAATGTGCTGATACCGGCTCCGTGCCTCGCCGATGCGAAGGCGCAACTGATCGGGGATTTCGCCCGGCCGGTTGTGCAGTTCGGCGCTGATGCACTGAAGCTGCACGTGATCCCACCCGTTAACGCGCTTTAGATGTTGGATCTCTCGAGCCAGCGCGCCACAGGCGATGATCAGTACCGGCTCAGCCACTGGCTGCGGCTCGTTTCTCGGCCACCAGCGCAGTGCCCTTGGAAGCGGCTTCCGCCGCGTCACGGCAATAGGCGTTGGCGCCGACGGCCATCCCGAACTCCTCGTTCAACGGCGCACCGCCAACCATCACGATGTAGTCCTCACGCATGCCCTGGGCGATCATCTCATCGATCACTACCTTCATGTACGGCATCGTAGTGGTGAGCAACGCCGACATACCCAGCACATCGGGTTTGTGTTCTTCGATAGCGGTGAAATAGTCTTCAACGGCATTGTTGATGCCAATGTCAATCACCTCGAAGCCGGCGCCTTCCATCATCATCGCGACCAAATTCTTGCCTATATCGTGAATGTCGCCCTTGACCGTGCCGATCACCATTTTACCGAGCGGCTCTGCGCCGGTCTCAGCCAGTAGCGGACGCAGGATGCCCATGCCGCCTTTCATCGCATTCGCAGCCAGCAGGACTTCGGGGACGAACAGGATGCCGTCGCGGAAGTCGATGCCGACAATCTTCATGCCGGCGACTAGGGCTTCGTTCAGCACTCGCTCGGCACTCCAGTCGCGCCCCAGCAGAATGTTAGTGCCTTCGACGATCTCCTCGCGCAGACCGTCGTAAAGATCGTCATGCATCTGCTCAACCAGTTCGTCGTCGGGCAGATCGGCCAACTCAAAGTCTTCTTGTATGTCGCTGGTTGTATCGACCGATTCGTCATTCATCTGTTTACTTCCTATTCGAACGGGCGGCCAGTCACCCGGTCTCGCGCGGTGCTTGGGGTTTGGGTGTCACGCTGTTCCTCAATAACTTTTGTCCGGCATTTGCTGTTTGCGTTGATCCATAAATGCCAGCAGCGCCTCATCGATCGCCGGGTCTAGAGCCGGGGCTTCGTATTGCGCCAGCATCTTCTTCCACAGCGTATTGGCACGCGCGGCGCAATCCTGTGAACCATCGCTTTCCCACTGCTCGTAGCTGTTGTTATCTGCTACCTCAGAGCGATAAAACGCGGTCTCGAAATTGCGGTTGGTATGCGTGGCGCCGAGAAAGTGCTTGCCAGGCCCAACTTCTTCCAACGCGTCCATAGCTTGCCCGTTCTCACTAAGGTCGATGCCCCGCAGCAGGATTGCCAGCATATTGGCCTGGTCCGCATCCATGACGAATTTCTCGTAACCCATCGCGAGCCCGCCTTCCAGCCATCCTGCGGTGTGCAGCATGAAGTTGGTGCCAGCGAGAGCCGCAGTCTGCAGCGTGTTGGCGGCCTCGTACGCTGCCTGCGCATCGGGGATCTTCGATCCACACAAACCACCCCCGCTTCTAAAGGGCACACCCAGGCGGCGCGCGAGCGCGGCGGTGGCATAGAGCACCAGGCTGGGTTCAGAGGTTCCGAAGGTGGGAGCGCCGGATTGCATGGATATCGCGCTGGCAAAATTGCCGAATACCACCGGTGCGCCGGGGCGTACCAGTTGCAGGAATGCCATGCCGGCCATCGCCTCAGCCAGAATCTGGGTGACAGTGCCGGCGACGGTCACTGGTGACATGGCGCCGGCGAGAATGAACGGCGATACAACACACGCCTGCATGTTGCGCGCGTAGACTTTCGCGGCGCCGAGCATAGTGGAATCGAAGGTCATGGGGGAGTTGGCGTTGATGAGGTTCACCATCACCGTATTGTTCTGAACAAACTCATCGCCAAATACCAGCTTGGCCATGTCTACGCTGTCCTGCGCGCGCTCCGGCGCGGTGACCGAACCCATAAACGGTTTATCGCTGTATTTGATGTGGCTGTACACCATATCGAAGTGACGTTTGTTAACGGGCAGATCAACTGGCTCGCACACGGTCCCGCCCGAGTGATGCAGCCCGGGGGAGGCATAGGCTAGTTTTACAAAGTTACGGAAATCCTCGATGGTCGCGTAGCGCCGCCCCTCGTCCAGATTACGTACAAACGGTGAACCGTACGCGGGCACCAGCACGGTGCGCGGGCCGCCTATGATGACGCTACGCTCGGGGTTGCGCGCGTGCTGGGTAAACTCGCGAGGGGCGGAGGCTTGAATAATGCTGCGGCACATGCCGCGCGGAAAGCGTACCCGTTCTCCGTCCACATCTGCGCCGGCGTCTTTTAGAATCGACAAGGCTTCGGGGTCTTCGCGGAACTCGATACCGATCCGCTCCAGCACCGTGTCGGCGTTGTGCTCGATCAGTTCGAGGCCAGCCTCATCCAGCACCTCAACATAAGGGATCTTTCGTTCGATGAACGGGATCGATTCGACTTGTGGCGCTTGGCGTGCGCTCTGACGCGCCTTGCGCCCACCGGTGCGTCGTCGTCTGGGTTTGTCGCTCATCCACTCTACTTCCGTTGCTCACACGGCGGCCACGGCCTTTCCGTACCCTTGATTGGGCAGTCTGTTCTAGAAACGGACCTCGTGCATTTTTCGTTACGACATAGCCATATCCAATAACGACTAGGTTGAAATAAAAATAACCATAAAATATAGGGGAATTGCCAATCCCCGATGTCGCATACAGGCGTTTCCCATGCACGCTTTCAGTGCAATTTCAGCACGCTGGTGAGCGGTGACCTCGCAGCCCAGCGAATTGGCGGTGTGCAATGTCGCAAAAAGTGTGGAGGGAGGCGCTTGCACGATGCATCGTTCAGGCAACCGGCAAGGGCGCCACTGCATATCAGCCATTGGCGCAAAGCCTCAGGTGACCGTTTGGGGGGAGCGGGTGCGGGAGATGTTAAATCGATTCTGAACCGGCGCTTGAGGGCGCGCATGGTAACGTAGATAGGTGCCGGTTTTAACAGAAAATTGTGTCCAATTTGTATCCCCAAAAAGTTCATGACGCAGCCCTGATTGCGCTGCTATAGTCGGCGTCCAGAACGCCCGTGAGCCCAAGCTCTGCGGGTGAAATCGCACTTTGCAATGTGCACCATTGTTGGGGAAATAAATGCTCTCAAATATTCGCCGCGCAGCGGCAGGAACCGCGTTAGGGGTGAGCCTGGCGCTGTTGGGCGGCATCGCTGCCGCATGCCCCGTGTCAGTGCTCGATGCCGAGCACGACCTTCTTTCGGTGAGCATGCAGGGCGCGTTTTCGCCCGTGATGACACTGCGTACGGATTCGGTGGAACGGGCGGCAGCGCCCTCGCGAATGGCTGCCACGCCATGCGAAGGCGGGTTCGCCGGGCAGTATCCGTGCAACAACATCGATCTGCTCTCGTTTTTGCCGCTATCTGAGATCGGCGGCGGAAGCGGTAACGACATCTGGGGTTGGACCGACCCGCTGACCGGCAACGAATACGCGCTGATGGGCCGCACCAGTGGCACCGCGTTCGTGGACATTACCGATCCGGTGAACCCGGTGTATTTGGGTAATCTGCCCACACACACCAGCAACTCCTCCTGGCGCGACCTGAAGGTGTTCGCCGACCATGTGTTTGTGGTGAGTGAAGCGGGCAGTCACGGCATGCAGGTGTTCGATCTGACCCAGTTGCGCAACGTGCCGAACCCGCCTGCAACCTTCAGCAATACGGCCCACTATGACGGCTTTGGCAGCGCGCACAATATTGTGATCAATGAGGAGACCGGTTACGCGTACGGCGTGGGCACCAGCAGCTGCTCGGGCGGCCTGCATATGGTGGACATCTCCAACCCCACCAGCCCGGTCTCGGCTGGATGCTACTCCGCGGACGGCTACACCCACGATGCGCAGTGCGTGGTGTTTCGGGCCGAGTCGGCGCACCGCTTCCACCACGGCAGCGAGCTGTGCTTTAACGCCAACGAAGACACGCTCACCATTGTGGATGTAAGCGACAAGTCGGCACCCGTGCAACTCGCGCGACTACCGTACTCAGGCTCCGGCTACACTCACCAGGGTTGGTTGACCGAGGACCACCAGTACTTCCTGCTAGATGATGAGTTGGATGAAACTTCAAACGGTCACAACACCAAGACGCGGGTGTTCGACGTAAGCAATCCGCAAGCACCGGCCCTGATTGGCGAGTACCTCAGCTCGGGCGCAGCCATCGACCACAATCTGTACGTGAAAGGCTCCTACGCCTACTTGGCCAACTATCGCGCGGGCCTGCGTATTTTGAATACCCGCAACGCCGCCAGCGGTCAGTTGACCGAAGAGGCGTACTTCGATATTTATCCCAGCAGTGACTCGGCTAGTTTTAACGGCGCGTGGAGTAACTACCCGTACTTTGAAAGCGGCAACGTGATCATCAGCGGTATCGAGCAGGGCTTGTTTGTGGTGCGCCCGACCAGTCTGGTGCCGTTCTTCGCCATCGAGCCGCAGCAGGATACGGTGCAGGTCTGTGGTGTTGGTAGTGTTGATACCGTGCTGGATGTCACCAATGATCCGGGATTTGTGGATGAAGTGAGCCTCAGCCTCAGCGGCCTGCCGCCGGCCGGCGTAAGCGGTATCCTCGATCCGCCCGCGCTGACACCGCCAGGGGATGTCACCCTGAGCCTGGATGTGACCGCACCGCTCGAGGGGCAGTACCGCCTCAATATCGATGGCGTGTCGGGCGAGATTCTGTACTCGACTACGGTAAACCTGGAGGTCTCAGTGGCCGCTCCGGGCCAAGCGCAAACCTTGTTGCCGCTGGATGGCGCCACCGAGGTGTCGTCCAACCAGATCTTGTACTGGGGCGCGGTGGACGGTGCTTATACCTATGATGTTGAGTTGGCCAGCGATCCGGCCTTCCTGAGCATCCTGGACAGCGTTGACGGGCTGACAGTGACCAGTTATCAGCCGCCCGCATTGCCGGAAAACTCGGTGGTGTACTGGCGGGTGACCGCGCACAATGCATGCGGCGGTGCGTTGTCCCAGACCTGGAGCTTTACCACGGCAACCGCAACTTGCCAGTTGTACGAAAGCACCGACGTGCCGAAAGCCATCAGCTCGGGCGCACCGAACACGGCAACATCAGTGCTGCTGGCCGATGCCGTGGGCGAAGTGGTTGACGTCAACGTGGTGAACCTGCGTGGCGTGCACACCTACCTGGGCGATCTCACCTTCGAGTTGGAAGGGCCCATCATGAACGAGCATGCGGACAACAGCCGTCACTCCCAGCGTGCGCGTGTGGCGATTATTGAGGAGCAGTGCGGCACTGATGAGAACTTCTTCGTCAGTCTGGACGATGCGGCCCCAGCCGGCCCGTTGCCATGCCCGTACGTGGACCAGAGCAATGTGTACCAGCCGAACAACAGTATGAGCGCGTTTAACGGCGCGCCGGGTACCGGCGACTGGACCCTGTCGGTGGTCGATGGTGCCAATCAGGACGGTGGCAATCTAACCGGCTGGGGGCTGGAAATTTGCACCACCTCCGCTCAGGCCCAACTCGATAGCGATCTGGACGGAGTCGCCGACGCGCTGGATAACTGCACTAACGTGGCTAATCCCGATCAGCGCGATACGCATGGGGACGGCTACGGCAATCTGTGCGACCCGGATCTGGACAACAACGGCACCGTTGACTTCCGTGACCTGGAGCTGCTCAAGGCCGAGTTCTTCAACAGTGGCGCTGGCCAGGATGCGGATCTTGATGGTGATGAGCAGGTGAATTTTGCCGACCTGCAGATCATGAAGGACTTCTTCTTCGGTCCTCCGGGCCCCAGCGGCGTGGCCATGGAGTAACGGTTCGAACTACCTCAAAGCCGGACGGCGTGTGCCGTCCGGCTTTTTTTCGCACAATGGCGCGAAAGCTTGTATTCTCCGGCCTGCAACAACCACACTTAACTCCTTATGGGCGCACGTTTTAGATGTTTGCCTACGAATCAGTCACTGATCACCACAATGTTGGCGCGCTACTAGCGCATGAGCGGTTACCGGATGAGTATCGCGACGGGCTGCAGGCGCACGTCGCGCCGGTCGCTAGTGCCATTGCAGCCCGTGCTCGCGCGCACGACGGCCCGTTAGTGGTGGGTATTAACGGCTCCCAGGGCAGCGGCAAGTCCACGCTAGCCGGGTTTTTGGCGCTGATGTTCGAACTGGTGGACGGGCTGCGCGTGGCCACGCTGTCGCTGGACGATCTGTACCTGACCCGCGCCGCACGTGCCCAGTTGGCAAGCACTGTGCACCCGCTGTTTGCCACCCGTGGCGTGCCGGGCACCCACGATCTGCGCCTGGGGCACTCGGTGATTGGCGCGCTGTGCGATGGGGCACGTACGGCTGATGTGCCGATTCCCCGATTTAACAAGTCCACCGACGACCGCGACCCTGTTGGTCTGTGGGAACACTGGAGCGGCCGGGTCGACATCGTGCTACTGGAAGGCTGGTGTCTGGCTTGCCCGCCGCTCGACTGGGCAACCCTCGTAGAGCCGGTTAACGCCTTGGAAGCCGACCATGACCCGCAGGGCCATTGGCGTGCGTACATCGCCAAGCAACTGGACGGTGAATACCAGAGCTTCTTTAATCGGCTGGACTACCTGTTGTTCCTGGCGACCCCTTCTTTCGACAGCGTGTTTCAGTGGCGTTTGCAGCAGGAGCAAAAGTTGCGCGCTGGCCTTGAGGAGATTGGTGCCGACACCTCCACCATGGAAGGGTTGATGCGCGAGGATGACATCCGACATTTTATCGATCACTTTCAGCGTCTCACTGAGCATATGTTGCGCGAATTGCCCGCCACCGCTAACGCGATTTTGCAGTTGTCGGATGAGCACCGAATCGTGTCTCACCACATCCGCTGATTGCACTGGACTAACGATCCGCCCTGGGTCTGGCTGATGGCGCTTGCCGGCGCCTTTACGAATGCGATCTTGATGGTTGACGGGGTTCTGCGCTGGCCGCATACTCACGCGCCCGAGTGGTTTTTGTGCAAACGCAAAACCCTGTAAAAATCAGGGCTTGCGAAGATTGAAGATATTTTGCCACACGGTGAAAAGTAACTAATTCGACGACGATCGGCGCGCGATAGCAGCGCGATCACAGCGGAAGGCGGCATAGCGTGGTTAAGATTAAGTTGCCCGATGGCTCAGTGCGTGAATACGAGCAGGCGGTAACCCCAGCAACCGTGGCCGCGGACATCGGTCCGGGCTTGGCTAAAGCGGCGCTAGCAGCGCGCGTGGACGGCCGGTTGGTGGATACCAGTTTTGTCATCGGGACCGATGCAGAGCTGGCGTTGATCACGGCGCGTGACCAGGACGGGCTGGAGGTTATCCGCCATTCGACCGCTCATTTGCTGGCGCAGGCCGTCAAGCAGTTGCACCCGAGCGCTCAGGTAACCATCGGCCCGGTCATCGACGATGGCTTCTATTACGATTTTGCCCTGGATGCGCCGTTCACCCCGGAAGACCTGGAGGTGATCGAGAAGCGCATGCACGAGTTGGCCGACGCGGCGCAGCCGGTGATGCGTGAGGTGTACTCGCGCGAGCAGGCAGTGGAGTACTTCCTGGCTCAGGGCGAGAAGTACAAAGCCGAGATCATTGAGGCGATCCCGCAGGACGAGGAGATCGGCCTGTACGGGCATGGGGACTTTAAAGACCTGTGTCGAGGGCCCCACGTGCCTAACACTAGTCACTTGAAAGCGTTCAAGCTAACCAAACTGGCGGGCGCTTACTGGCGCGGCGACTCCAATAACGAGATGCTGCAGCGGGTGTACGGTACTGCCTGGGGCGACAAGAAGGCGCTCAAGGCCTATTTGCACCAGATTGAAGAGGCGGCCAAGCGCGATCATCGCCGGTTTGGCAAACAGCAGGATTTATTTCATACGCAGCCCGAAGCGCCCGGCATGGTGTTCTGGCACGATAAGGGCTGGCGCCTGGTACGGGTACTTAAGGATTACATGCGCGAGCGTCTGCGCGAGCACAACTATCAGGAGGTCAACACGCCTCAGCTCGCCGACCGCTCGTTGTGGGAGCGCTCCGGGCATTGGGGCAAGTTCGGCAACAACATGTTCACCACCGGCTCCGAAGATCGCCAGTACGCGATCAAGCCGATGAACTGCCCGTGCCATGTGCAGATTTACAACCAGGGCCTGCACAGCCATCACGAATTGCCGCTGCGGATGTCCGAGTTTGGCTCCTGCCACCGCAACGAGCCCAGCGGCACACTGCACGGGCTGATGCGGGTGCGTAACTTCGTGCAGGACGATGCGCATGTGTTTTGTACTGAGGCGCAGATTCAGTCTGAAACCGCGCGCCTGATCGGCCTGGTGTTCCAGGTGTACAAAGATTTTGGCTTCAATGACGTGTTGATCGCCTTATCGACCCGGCCCGAGGAGCGTGTGGGCGAGGACGCCTTGTGGGATCGCGCGGAGGCCTCGTTGGAGACCGCCTTAAAGGATGCCGGGTTGGATTTTGTCATGCAGCCGGGCGAGGGGGCGTTTTACGGACCCAAAATTGAGTTTTCACTGCGCGATTGCCTCAACCGGGTGTGGCAGTGTGGCACCGTACAACTGGATTTCTCGATGCCGGGGCGCCTGGGCGCTGAATATGTCGCGGCCGACGGTTCGCGCCAAACCCCGGTCATGCTGCATCGGGCAGTGCTCGGATCGATCGAGCGATTCGTCGGAATTTTGCTGGAACATTACGCGGGCGCGCTGCCCACCTGGCTCGCGCCAGTGCAGGCTGTGGTGCTCACAATTACCGATCGGCAGGACGCTTGGGCACAGGAAGTGGCCGATTCACTGAAAAATCAGCAATTTCGCGTGGACGCAGACTTGAGAAATGAGAAAGTCGGCTTTAAAATTCGCGAGCACACTTTGCAGAAGGTACCTTACCTGCTCGTGGTCGGGGATCGCGAAGTGGAATCACGCTGCGTTGCTGTACGTACCCGCATAGGCGAGGATCTGGGTTCAATGCCGTTGGCGGCATTTACCGATCACCTCGCGGCGGACGTAACAGCCCGTAGTTATTAAGGTTTATTAGAGGAGCTTCACTATAGCAACACCGAAACGCGCACGCCGAAACGCAGAAATCGAGGCGAGCGAAATCCGGCTTATCGGAGCCGATGGAGAGCAACTGGGGGTCGTTTCCCGTGACGATGGGCTGGAGCGCGCGAAAACACTTGCGCTGGATCTGGTCGAAGTCGCGCCAAACGCTGAGCCGCCGGTCTGTAAAATCATGGATTTTGGCAAATATATCTTCGAACAGAAAAAGAAGAATCATGAGGCCAAAAAGAAGCAGAAGCAGACCCACCTTAAAGAGGTGAAGTTTCGACCCGGCATCGATATTGGTGATTACAATGTGAAGATGCGCAACTTGCGCAAGTTCCTAGAGAACGGGGACAAGACCAAGATTACGGTCAGGTTTAGGGGCCGCGAGATGGCCCACCAGAACCTGGGAAGGCGTGTGCTGGACCGGGTGAAAGAGGACCTCGATGAGATCGGAAACGTAGAGCAGTATCCGAAGCTTGAGGGCCGCCAAATGATAATGGTGATAGCACCTAAGAAGAAGTGAGGCTCTCTCAACGGAGCCTCCGCCTGCCAGGTCTGTGAACCGGGGTGGGCTATACAGGAGAAAACGATGCCGAAGTTGAAGACCAACCGCGGCGCTGCCAAACGCTTTCGCAAAACAGCGAAAGGGTTTAAGCGTAAGCAGTCGCACTTGAACCATATTCTCACCAAGAAAAGCTCCAAGCGTAAACGCCATCTACGTCCGACGTTGATGGTGGCTGAGGCCGATGTGCCCGGTCTGAAGCGCATGTTGCCGCACGTTTAGGGGAGTAGTGAGAGATGGCAAGAGTTAAACGTTCGGTCGCTGGCCGTACCAAACACAAGAAAATCCTGAAGAAAGCGAAGGGCTATTATGGTGCCCGACGCAAAGTATTCCGCGTCGCCAAGCAGGCCGTTATTAAGGCCGGCCAGTATGCTTATCGCGATCGCCGCCAACGCAAGCGTCAGTTCCGCTCGCTGTGGATCACCCGTATTAATGCGGCTGCCCGCATGCACGGGTTGTCTTACAGCCGTTTGATGAACGGCTTGAAGCGTGCCGAGATCGAGATCGATCGCAAAGCACTCGCCGATCTGGCTGTACACGAGCCGGAAGGTTTTGCGGCTATTGCTCGCAAGGCCAGCGAAGCGTTGGAAGCCGTGCAGGCATAGCCTGGCGGCCAACGGTGCCGGTGCGTGTTCAGGCACGCTCCAGTACGCACAAGACGTCGGCGCGGGTAAGCCCGCGCCGTGTTCGCTCAAGGCCGCGTTGTTGCGGCTTTGTTGTTTTGGGGGTCAGCGCACGTGGCTGGCAATCACCCCACCATCAGGACAACCAGTAGAATATTGCCGACATGAGCGAAAGCCTGGAAAGCTTGCTGGCGCAAGCGATCAATGCGGTGGAGCAGTCCGACGATCTGGCCGGGCTGGACCATGTACGGGTGACGTATCTGGGCAAGAAGGGCTCACTCACCGCCCGCCTTAAATCGCTGTCTTCATTGCCGCCGGAGCAGCGGCGTGATGCCGGGCGCGATATCAACATCGCCAAGCAACAGGTCGAGAAGGCGATTGTGGCGCGCCGTGCCGCGCTGGAGCAGATCGAGCTGGAGCGGCGTCTGGCCAGCGAGTCGGTAGATGTCACGCTGCCAGGGCGCGGCGAGCGTGTTGGCGGGTTGCATCCGGTTACCCGCACCATGGCGCGGGTGGAGACCATCTTCCGCCGCATGGGGTTTGATGTGCAGGAGGGGCCGGAGATTGAAGATGACTTTCACAATTTCGAGGCGCTGAACATTCCCGAACATCATCCCGCGCGGGCGATGCACGATACGTTTTATTTTGATGATGGCAAGCTGCTGCGCACGCACACCTCGCCGGTGCAGATTCGCTCGATGGTCGGTAGTGAGCCGCCGTTCCGGCTGATCGCGCCCGGGCGGGTATATCGCTGTGATTCCGACGTGACGCACACCCCCATGTTCCACCAGGTGGAAGGGCTGGTGGTCGACACAGGCATTACCTTTGCCAATCTAAAGGCTGTGCTTCACGGGTTTGTGCAGCAGTTTTTCGAACGCGATCTGGCCTTGCGCTTCCGGCCTTCGTACTTTCCGTTCACCGAGCCGTCGGCTGAGGTGGATATGCAGTGCGTCATGTGCAGCGGGGAGGGGTGTCGGGTGTGCTCGCACACCGGGTGGCTGGAAATCGCCGGCTCCGGCATGGTGCACCCTAAAGTGCTCGCCAATGTGAATATCGATGCCGAGAAGTACACCGGTTACGCCTTTGGCATGGGCATTGAACGGATGGCCATGCTGCGTTACCAGGTGGATGATCTGCGTTTGTTCTTCGATAACGATTTACGGTTTTTACGGCAGTTCAAAGCCGCCAGCATCTGAGCAGGCGGAGCCACAGCGCAAGGCGCTGATCAGGGTCCGGAGGGAGAGTTATGCGCTTCAGTGAAGCGTGGTTGCGCGAATGGGTACAACCGGCGGCCAGCGGTCGTGCACTAGGTGAGTTGTTAACCATGGCGGGCCTTGAGATGGACGGCGTGGAACTGGCCGCGCCCGAGTTTACTGGCGTGGTGGTCGGTGATGTGCTGGAGGCCGTGCAGCATCCCAATGCGGATCGCCTGCGTGTGTGCACCGTCAGCAATGGGACGGATGATCCGGTAGAGGTGGTGTGCGGCGCGCCCAATGTGCGCAAGGGCCTGCGTGTTGCGTTCTCGCAGGTCGGTGCAGTGTTGCCCGGTAATTTCAAAATTCGTAAAAGCAAACTGCGCGGCGTGGTCTCGCACGGCATGATTTGCTCCTCACGCGAGTTGGGCCTGGGCGATGAGCACGACGGCATCATCGAGCTGCCGGCCGACGCGCCGGTCGGGATGGACGTGCGCGAGTACCTGAAGCTTGACGATCATGTCATCGAAATCGATCTGACCCCGAACCGGGGCGATTGCCTCAGCATCGCGGGATTGGCGCGCGAGGTCGCGGCTATCAGCGCCGTCGACAGTACGCCGCATGAGGTGCCGCAGGTCCCGGCACAGATTGAAGATACTTTCCCCGTCGAACTGCAAACGGACGGCTGCCCGGTTTACGCCGGACGCATTATCCGAGGCATCGATCCTACCGCGCGTACGCCGGCCTGGCTGGCAGAGCGTTTGCGGCGCGGTGGGGTGCGACCGATCAGCCCAGTGGTGGACGTGACCAACTACGTCATGCTGGAGCTGGGCCAGCCCATGCACGGGTTTGACCTGCGCCAGTTGCGCGGCGGTATCGTTGTGCGTGACGCGGCGGCGGGCGAGACCCTGACGCTGCTGGACGGCAAACAGATTGAGTTGAGCCCCGAGGTAATGGTTATTTGCGATCACGAGCGCGTGGTGGCACTGGCCGGCATCATGGGAGGCGAGGCGAGCGGTGTGGCCGAGGACACCCAGAACGTGTTCTTCGAAAGCGCTTACTTTACGCCGCTGGCCGTGGCCGGGCGCGCGCGTTCGTTTGGTTTGCACACGGATGCCTCCCATCGCTACGAGCGCGGTGTGGACCCCACGTTACAGGTGCGCGCCATTGAGCGCGCGACGGCCTTGCTGACGGACATTGCCGGTGGCAAGCCCGGGCCAGTGCTGGCCGGGCATCGTGAGGGCGTCCAGCACGTCCCGCGCGTGGCTTCACTGCGCCGCGCACGGTTGGCGCATGTACTAGGTGTGCACATTGACGATGAGCAGGTAGGGCACATCCTGAGCCGCCTGGGGCTGGAGGTGACCGCCACCGAAACGGGCTGGGACGTGAGCATCCCAGGCTTCCGCTTTGACCTGGCGATCGAAGAAGACCTGATCGAGGAAGTTGCCCGCGTGTATGGCTACGACCGTATCCCCGAGGCGGTAGAGGTGGCGGCTATTCCTGCGCGGCCGGTGACCGAGACCCAGGTGAGCACGATGCGGATGCGGGTGGTGCTTGCTGACCGTGGCTACCAGGAGGCCATTACCTACAGTTTTGTGGAGCCTTCGCTGCAGGCACTGTTTGTGCAGGGCGAAGGGGCCATGCTGGCCAACCCGATTTCCAGCGATATGGCCGTGATGCGGTTATCGCTGCTGCCTGGGCTTAGCCTAGCGCTGAAAGAGAATCTGAGTCGGCAGCAGAGCCGGGTGCGTTTGTTTGAAGTGGGTATGCGCTACGTACCGCAAAGCGACAAATCTGCCGGCGGCTATGAGGAAGAGCGCCTGATCAGCGGCCTGATTGCGGGACAGGCGTGGCCCGAGCAGTGGGCGGAGAAGCCGCGCCCGATCGATTTTTTCGATCTCAAGGCCGATGTGCAGGCGTTGCTGGATCTGGGCGAGCACGGCACGGTGCGGTTTGAGGCGGCGCAGGCACATGGGATGCATCCAGGGCAATGCGCCAAGGTGTTGATTGATGGGCAAAAAGCGGGCGTGATCGGCGCGCTGCACCCGGCACTGGTTAGCGAGTTGGATGTGACCGGGCCTGTGTATGCGTTCGAATTACGCACGCAGTTGCTGGCAACGGCACCCATTGCCACCTTCGAGCCGGTCTCAAAACACCCGCATATCCGACGTGATCTGGCGGTGATTGTAGATACAGCGGTCACGGTGGCGGAACTTCAGGATGTGATTGATGATGCAGCGCCAGAACTGGTGAAGTCAGTCACGATTTTCGATGTCTACACGGGACAGGGTATAGATTCAGGGCGAAAAAGCATCGCTTTGGGCTTGATTCTACAGGACTCTTCGCGCAATCTAACTGGCGGGGAAGCGGACCAGGCAATCAGTGCCATTCGGTCCGGACTGGAATCTAATCTACAAGCAACTATCCGGGATTGATTAATGGCACTCACCAAGGCCGATATGGCTGAATCGCTTTACAACGAGCTTGGTTTGAACAAGCGTGAAGCACGTGAGTTGGTCGACTTGTTTTACGAAGAACTCAGGTCGGCCCTCGCAGGGGGATCACAAATAAAGCTTTCGGGCTTTGGCAATTTCGATTTGAGGGACAAGAATCAGCGCCCTGGCCGAAACCCGAAAACAGGTGAGGAAATCCCTATAACCGCCCGTCGTGTCGTCACTTTTCGTCCTGGGCAGAAGTTGAAGGCACGAGTGGAAGCGTATGCTGGAACCCGCGAATAACGCCGAACTCCCGCAGATCCCGGGTAAGCGCTATTTCACTATTGGCGAAGTCAGCGAGCTGTGCGGGGTAAAACCTCACGTGCTGCGCTACTGGGAGCAGGAGTTTCCACAGCTCAAGCCGGTGAAGCGGCGCGGCAACCGGCGCTACTACCAGCGCCAGGACGTGCTGATCATCCGTCAGATTCGCAGCCTGCTGTACGACGAAGGCTTTACCATCGGTGGAGCGCGCCAACGCCTGACGGGCGAGAACGCCCGTGAGGACGTGACGCAGTCGCAGCAGATCATCAAACAGATGCGGGTAGAACTAGAGGACGTGCTGAAGATTCTTCGGCGCTGAATTTTCCCTCACCCGCGTTTGGAATTCGGGTATTATTCGTTGCCCGCGCGCTCGCGCGGCACAGTTTCTCGGTCGGGGCGTGGCGCAGCCTGGTAGCGCACCTGCATGGGGTGCAGGGGGTCGGAGGTTCGAATCCTCTCGCCCCGACCAATTCTT
>CBDUQI010000061.1:0-27573 GCA_965369325.1 uncultured Gammaproteobacteria bacterium | reverse complement strand
GGGGCGGCCAGCCCGAACTGGGGGCCGTGATTCTGCGGGACGCCAAGGGTGGCTACACGTCCGCCTGCAAAGCCGTAGAGACGGTATTGGTGCATCAAGCCTATCGGTCGCGACGGGCCCAAACGCTGCATCCGCTGCAGGCAGCGGGCGTCGAGTTACGCGCGGATTCACGCGCGCAGGCCGTCCTGGAAGGCGCGCAGGCCGCGCAGGAGCAAGACTGGCGCGAGGAGTACGGTGCGCTGGTTCTCGCGGTGCGTACGGTAGACAGCGCGGATGAGGCCATTGCGCACATCCATCGCTATGGCAGCGGTCACACCGAGGCCTTCGTCGGCACCGATGCCGATGCACAACAACATTTTATGCAGGCGGTAGATTCCGCCTCAGTATTTATTAATGCCTCCACCCGGTTTGCGGATGGCTACCGCTACGGACTGGGCGCGGAAGTTGGCATTAGTACCTCGCGCATTCACGCGCGCGGCCCGGTGGGCGTGGATGGTTTGCTCACCACGCGCTGGTTGCTGCGAGGACACGGACAGACTGCCGATCAATACGGCAGTGGAAAAAAGGATTTCACCCATCGCGCACTGCCGCTGGAGTAAAGCGGCCTCGCGAGCGCTAGCGCTCGCAGGCCTTACGGCAAAAGTGCGCGCCGACGTGATCGGGTTCTGGGCTTAGCGCCAGACCCAATGTGGGCCATGTGCTGGGAGCACTTGCGGGCCCGGGGGAGAGGACAAACATGTTGTTGGACACAGAACGTAATCGCCGCATTATCGACGGCACCCGTTCACTCGGCATCATTCTGGTGATTTGTTTCCACGTTATCCTGGGGCTGAGCCGCACCCTGGAACGGGATCAACTGGCCGCATTCGCCGAACGCTTCCCAGGCGTGTTCAACATCACCTGGCAGGCACTGGGCTCGGAGTTAATCTTTCTTATCTCAGGCTTTCTGCTCTCTTACATCCTCATCCGCGAATTCCAGCGTCGCGACACCATTGATATCGGCGACTTTTACGTGCGCCGGTTGGCCCGTATTTTGCCGCTGTATATCGTGGCTCTGTGTCTGTACGCCCTGATTGCCGACTTCACCTTCCGCGATTTGGGACTGAACCTGCTGTTCGTCAGCAAAGCATTTGACGCAAAAACAATCATCCCGGTTGGCTGGGCATTTGAAGTGCTGGTGCAGGCCTACCTGCTGCTGCCTCTGCTGGTGCTTGGCCTGTATCGCATGCGCCATCCGTTGGTCCTCATCGTGCTTGCCATCGTAGCCAGTCTGGGCATCCGCTATCTGGCGATCATTGATGATCCCACCGCCTACCGCACGCCGTTGTTTGAGAACTACCTGGGCCGTGAATTTACGCAGACGCAAAAAGACCTCTACTACCTGCTGATCTATCGCGCCACCCCGTTCCTGCTGGGCCTGGCGATGGCGCACGCGGTTATCACCTACCACCAGGCACTTACCCGCTGGCTGGGCCGTACCTGGGTGAACTTGCCGCTCACCTTACTGGCACTGGTAATGCTCGCGGGCAGCGCCTTCCTGCCGATGCAGGACGGCACCAGCGCGATGTACGCACTGGCGGGCGAGCCGTTTTGGTTGTGGTTCTGGACCTTCCAGCGTTTTGCTTTTGCGTTATCGGTCTGCCTTCTCCTGATGTGCACTTGGTACGGTCGCAATTTTCTGCTTGCGCCGTTCGCCTGGGTGTTGCAGCAGCGGATGTGGATTAAGATGTCGCGCGATATTTACGCGATTTACCTGTTTCATCTACTGTTTCTGATTCCCTCGGCTATGCTCGCCTTCCGCAGCATCCATCAGGAGGCCATCGGGCCTGCACATCCGCTGGAGATCGTGGCTATTTTCGCGCTGGTCACCGTACTGTCTGCCGCTTGCGGACAACTTGCCACCCGCTTTATCGAGACGCCAGCGCATCGCTGGATTCTGACGCAGGTAAAAGAGATTAAAATGCGCTTGCCCGCACCGATCGGCCGTTAATCCGGCCCGCACGCGTGGGCGCACGCCAAGCGTGCGGGCGCCGAGCACATTAGACACTAAGGTTTTCCTGGGAGCGCGTATGACACGTTTGGGAACCGCCCTGACCGGGGCGGCAAAGAAGGTTCTGCTTTGCGGCTGCGGTGAGCTCGGCAAAGAGGTGGTGATAGAGTTGCAACGCCTAGGCGTGGAAGTGATCGGCGTTGACCGCTACGCCAATGCCCCCGCCATGCAGGTAGCACACCGCGCGCATGTGATTAACATGTTGGACGGGCAACGGCTGCGGGAGATCATCGAGCAGGAAAAACCCGACCTCATCGTGCCCGAGATTGAAGCCATCGCCACCGATACGCTGGCCGAACTGGAAGGCGAAGGCTACACCGTCATCCCCACCGCGCGGGCCGCGCAACTTACCATGAACCGCGAAGGCATCCGTCGATTGGCGGCGCAAGAGCTGGCGCTGCGGACATCGCCCTTTCGCTTCGCCGCCACCTATGAAGAGTACGCTCAGGCCATCGCCGAGGTGGGTATTCCGTTAGTGGTAAAACCCATCATGAGCTCATCCGGCAAAGGGCAAAGCACGGTCCGGCACAAAGACGATATGGATGCCGCCTGGCAATACGCGCAGGAAGGCGGGCGCGCCGGTGCGGGCAAAGTGATCGTCGAGGGTTTTGTTGAGTTCGATTACGAAATTACGTTGCTCACGGTGCGCCACCGCGCGCCGGACGGTAGCACCCACACCAGCTTCTGTGCGCCCATCGGCCACCGACAGGCAGGTGGCGATTACCAGGAGTCGTGGCAACCGCAAGCGATGTCCACCAAGGCCTTGAGCCAAGCGCAGGAATTCGCCCGCAAAGTCACCGGCGCGCTGGGCGGTTACGGCATCTTTGGGGTGGAACTGTTTGTGCGCGGCGATGAGGTTATCTTCAGCGAGGTGTCGCCACGCCCGCACGACACCGGCATGGTGACGATGATCTCGCAGGACCTTTCGCAATTCGCGCTGCATGCGCGTGCCATCCTTGGGCTGCCGATTCCGAATATTCATTTGCACGGACCTTCCGCATCGGCGGTCATCTTGGCGGAAGGCATCTCTTCAAACGTGCAGTTCGCCAATCTGGATCAGGCGCTGGCACAAGCAGATACGCAGCTGCGACTGTTTGGCAAACCGGCGGTTAACGGGCAGCGTCGCTTAGGGGTGGCACTGAGTCGCGCGCAGGACACCGACACGGCGCGCAAACAGGCAACATCAGCGGCCAACGCGGTCACAATACAGCTGTAGCAGTACTTATGAGCAACAACAATATCATTGATGGCAAAGCCTTTGCCGAAACACTCCGCGGCAAAGTCGCCGCGGCTGTGGCCGAAGTTAAAAAATCCAACGTGACACCCGGCTTGGCCGTGGTGCTGGTGGGGGAAGATCCCGCCAGCCAGGTGTACGTTCGCAACAAGCGCGCGCAGACCAAAGAGGTCGGAATGAATTCCTTTGAGCATTCCTTACCCGCCGATACCAGCGCCGAGGACTTGCTGGCACTGGTGCAACAACTAAATGCGGACCCGGCGGTGCACGGAATTCTGGTGCAACTTCCGTTGCCCAAGCACATCGATGCTGATGTGGTAATCAACGCCATCGATCCCGCCAAAGACGTCGACGGGTTTCACGTCGTGAACGCTGGGCGCCTGAGCACGGGCCAGCAGGCGCTGGTGCCATGCACGCCGCTCGGATGCCTGATGCTGCTCGAAGATCAGCTCGGCGATCTGTCCGGGCAGAATGCCGTGGTACTCGGGCGCTCCAACATCGTCGGCAAACCGATGGCGCAACTGCTGCTTGGCTCCAATGCCACAGTGACGGTGGCGCACAGCCGCACGCGTGATCTGCCCGCGCTTTGCCGGCAGGCCGACATTTTGGTCGCGGCCGTAGGCGTGCCGCAAATTGTCCAGGGCGATTGGGTAAAACCCGGCGCCACGGTCATCGATGTGGGCATCAACCGGATTGATGCGCCGGAACGGGGTGAAGGCAAGACCCGCCTGGTGGGTGATGTGGACTTCGATCAGGCCAGTGACGTGGCCGGTGGCATTACCCCAGTACCGGGTGGCGTTGGCCCCATGACCATTGCCGTTCTGCTCGTCAACACCGTACGCGCCGCCTGCAATCAGCATGGGGTGGAATTGCCCGAGTCACTGCGCACGCGCTCGTCGGTGGGCTAATCCCACCGTAGTCATCACCTGACTAAACATAATCGCCCCGCGCGTGCGACGTGGGTCACTTAATCGCCACCCGGCGTTTAAGCGGGCCTCTGGGGCGCCGATAAAAACTGCATATTTCACCGGCCGTCCCGGCCGATGCAGTCACGGTGCCCTGAATGAAAACATTTCAAACTCTGATCGAGAGCGCCCGCGACACGCTCGATATGGCCGAGCCGCAAGACCAAAAACGCCTCTACGATATCGCGGGGGCCATTGGCCGACTGGACGCGCCTGAGCGCGCACAATTGCAGCAGGTGGTCCTTGCCGGCCACGCGCCGCTGGAGCTGCGGATTGCCGACCTGCTCGCGCGCTCACGGGATATTGTGATGCGCATCGATCACCCGGTGCAGATAGGGGTGGTGTTCGCCATGTGGGGCGAGCAGAACCGCCTGCGTCCGCGCACAGAAAAAAACCCCAACGGCGAGGATGCATTGCGCGTAAAACTCGAACAGTTGGCCTGGGTGTGCAAGGGATCAAAAGTGCAGTGGACCGTGTATGCGGTTGACGATGGTTGTCCGCATGGCAGCGGCGAGATGGCCGCAGGCATCGCCGCCAACAGCGAGCACTGCGCTCATGTAAGAGTGCTGATGCTGGCTCACGCGATGCCCGCCCGATCCGGGCCGCTGATGGGCTTGATGAACATTAATCATTCGCACAAAGGCGGCGCGATTATTTTGGGTTGCCAGGAAGCGATCGCCGATGGGGTGGACGCGGTGGTGTACACCGATGCGGACAACTCGGTGCATCTTGGACAACTGGGTTTGCTGCTCGATCAGTACGTCAACAACAAAGCACGCATCGTGTTGGGCAATCGTAAGCACCCGCAAGCGGTATTGGTAAAACAAGAAGCGCGCTGGGGCGTTGGCATCAAGCTGCTGCGCCACATGCAACGGATGATCGGCAAGCCGGTGTTCTCGCAAGGCATCCACGATACCCAGGCGGCGTTTAAACTCTACCAAAGTCAGTTGCTGCGACGCATCCTCGAAAAGCGCACCGTGTTCGACTTCTCGTTCGACACGGACTGGTTGCTGGCCGCGACCTCGATGGGCGAACCACTCACCAACGTGCCCTTCGCCTTTATCGACTCGGCCGCCGAATCTGCCTCGCTCACACAGGGCCCGATGAGCACCTGGGCGACCTTATTGAAAGGCCTGGCGATTCAGGCCCGCGCGCACCGGGTGCCGCACAGCGCCGAAATGTGTCAACTGTTAGATGATGAGATACACAGCGCGGCGGATTTGGATCTGCTGATTCACCAGGTGCCGCCCCAATTGGCGAACGCGGATGACCAGCAACTGGGTGATCCGGCTTTGATGTCGCCGCAAGAAATACGCCAGTGGATCGCAGGCTGCCGACGCAAAGTCGCCGTGGCCTAGCCCCTCCGGCGCCAACCCGAGAATACTTGCGTAACGCCAGCGCTGCCCTCAGCGGCAGCGGCGCCTGGTAGCCACATCCTGCTCGTACGCGCGGAAGGTCGCCTCATCACGGGTCCAGCTTTGCGCCGAACGGCTATCGTAACCCGCACTGGTACAATCCGCCGCCACCACCTCAATCGTGTGCCCGCGTTGCTGAGCGACGCGCAGCAACGCCTCGCAACAACGCGGCTGATGATCCGGATGCGCAAACAGCGTCCAATGGTGCACGTGAGCGAACGCCTCCACCACCCAGCGACACACACCGCTGGTGCTCAGGTATTGCGCCGGGCGTAACTCGTCAAAGAACACCGACTCCAGAATGAGGCGATTCGTGCGCCGCGACTGCCCCCGCTGCAACAGCGCACCTGGGCGAGGCAAGTGCCGCTTCTCCTCGCCCAACGAGCCTTTGGAGATTGAGGCCACCGCCGGCACCCGGGCCTGCGGCACGCTAACCTGGTACGCATTGCAAAAGTCGCGCTGCTCCAGCACTTTGTTAAACGCGACCGTCAACGTGCTGGATAGGCGAGAGCTACGCAGTGTATCCAATTGGGTTAGATGCTCGTACGCCTTCTCATCCAGCCGCGAGTACACAAACCCCTCAGGCCGGTTCAGATCACCCACATGCGCCAGCAACCGGCGCGCGATATCGCGGGGATGCCTGACGGAGGTCAGATCAATCCGGGGCGGCCACACCACGTTACCGGGCGACAGCACGTCGCCATAGCTGCTGGCCAGTGCGTCGGCCACTTCCCATTGGGCAACGCATTCACCTTCCGCCCGCCCCCCAACGTGTGTTTTCAACAAACGTGCGAGTTCAAGGTTAGTCGCGCCGGGCGACCCATCGGGCGCGAGCCCAAACGCGAACGCCAGCACACCGTGCTGACCGCTGCCGAACTGGAAGGAATGCTGTTGCATCATGCCCCTTTGTCTTTTTTTCCGTTTGTCGAGGTATAGCAACTTGGTCGGCTGCATACGGGCAGACTTTAGCGGCACCGGCTTCCCAGACATTAAACGGCCCCCATCGGCGCACCCATCTGCAAGCCGCCGCGCACTATACTTAAGTTAACAACGGATCAGCGAGTGGATACCCACGCATGAACTCACCCCGACTAGCACGATCATCGACAACCCAAGGTACAGACAACGTGCACTACACCAGCACACTGAGCATGGCGGACGCCCTGACGGAGCTGGCAGAACCCAACAACGCATTAGCCGGCTCGCTGAGTGACGCAATTGAGGCGGTATCCTGGTCCGCTTGCTACTGGGAATGCCCGCCGGTCACCTGCAAGACTTGGGAGCAAACACCCTTCGAGTTCATGTTGATCGACGCGCCGTATCTCGCCTCACGCCGTCCCAACCCGGCACCGTTTGACGAGCACATTGCACCACTACGCGGGCAGGATGCCATCGCGGTTTTTCACAGTCTTGGCAAAGACGCCGTCTTGGTGGCGCCCGCGCAGAACAGCGAGCTCGACTGTTACACGCACGTGTTGCCGTTTATCCGCCGTGCACCGACGGCGCAAGTGCAGCGCTTGTGGGAGCACACCGGCCAGGCCGCGGTAGACACTATAAAGGCACGTGACGAGCACCCCACTTGGTTGTCAACCGCCGGCGGCGGTGTGGATTGGTTACACATACGTTTGGATAGCCGACCCAAATACTACAAGTGGCAACCCTATCGACAATGGGCCGGGTAACCGCCGTGGCAGTACAATCGGCGGCGCTGGCGTTCCGTTGTACGCCACGACGTGGCAGTGTGTACGTCATCTAAAGTCTGCGGAGAACGAGGTTGGATGAGGCCCAGAACACGGACGATCTTCTTGCCGGGCACGATATCACCTTGCTAATACAAGCGGCGCGCGAGGGTGATGAGCAGGCCAACAACCAACTCTACACGCTGCTCTACCCGATACTGCATCGCATCGCCGGCTTTCGCCGCCACAAATGGTCTGGCGACTACACTCCCACGTGTCGACTGGCGGGGGTACTGAGTTTGACCAGCCCTCAGGTTTGTGTACCGATTGGTGCGATGCCTGTTCCATCGGGGATTGCGGTTGGCGAAGATATCCGCTTGTATCTGCGCTGCGTTACGACTCCAACAGTCCCATCTCGACCCAAATCGGTGCGAGTTTTTGAAAAAGCGAGAAACGGCGTTGGAACTCCTGCTCAGCGGCGGCGCTGAGAAAGCCTCCCCTTGAGTTCACGCCTCCTCAAGTCGGCCGGTCATTAGCTTTGTGATACTCAGCCCCCGTGGCCCACTGCGTAAATGCCGGCAACTCGCTGAGGACTTTGTTACTACGGAGAATCGTGAGCGATGCTGGTTTTGGGTAGTCGTACTTAAGCGGCAGAACCGCCTTTCTTTTTCGCCCAGCGTAGAGTCCAGATTGAAGAAATGGCGCGTAAATGCCCTGAATTACTTTGTCGGCAGCTATCGCTTTGTAGGCCAGGTGCGACCCTCTAAGCCCGGAAACCCAGTTGTCGAACGACCCTTGTGAATTTCCGTGCGCGACGCCCTGGAGCAGTTCAACAAGTTCAGCAACCGAAGTGTCTTCGCCGACTGTGAGGTGTTGAATAATAACTCCCGTATTGTGATCGACACGGGCGTCGGCGCGGTTCTCTACCGAGTAAGCTAGGGGCGCCAACACCAAACAGGCGGCGAGCGCCAGCAAGACATGAGGCCGTGGGCTAATCGCGTTCATTGTCGACTTCTCCACGTTTGCTGGATTGGATAATTTCACCTTCGTTGCGTTCGACACTGGCCTTCACTTCCATTGCCGTCGATGGTGGCTGTTTTGAGATTCCAAACATCTCAAATTGCTTAATCACCCCGCCCGAGGCGTTTAGCGAGATATACCGATTATCCCCCTGCTGCTCGGCAACACTTCAATCCCGCGTGTAGACGCTCTACCAGAATCGGGGTCAGGCACACGAATCGTCATCTATGCAGAAACTACAACCCATGTTCATGGTGCTCAGCGCGTTCGGTCATAGCGCCTTTGCTTGTTTTCTTCAGCGCACCACACGATCTCACGTTAATTGTCTGCGGTGCGGCGATCAGAGGATTTGCAACTGCAGCAGTCCTACAAATGATCGAACCAAATATCACGTCGAGCCACATATTTGTTCTCACCATCACTTGGACTATCACGGCAGGCCCTGGGATACTGATCTCAGTCAGCTTCCTCCGGATGTACGACTATCATCCGATCTCATTTATAAGCATGGTGGTTGTACTAAGTATCACCGGCACCCTCGTTGGTGGAACAACTATCATATGGCTGAAGTTTATTAGGTTTGAAAATCCACACTCTATCCCGCCCACGCGTTTAGGGCCACATGCGTAATTTAATCCTCCCGGCAAGGCGCGATCCGGCGTGAGGCAATGCTTACTGGCAGATATTCGCGGTCCCGCTGGGGCCCGGCACGCTGAAGAAGCGGGCTTTCATGATGGCCAGATCCAGGAAATCCACTGAGCCGCTGGCATCAAAATCGGCGGTGGGATCGGCCGAGAAGAACACGGCCTGGAGCGCCGCCAGGTCGGCAAAATCGATATGGCAATTGTTGTCGAGATCCGTATCGCAGGCATTGCCGATGCCATCGCCGTCCGTATCGACCTGGGTCGGATTCGGGTCCGCGAGACAATTGTCGTCAAAATTCAGCACGGCATCCTCATCCAGGTCCGGCGACACGTTCATGACGACGCTGAGCGACGCACTATCGCTTTCTGGCTGCATCTCACACGTGGTACGCCCCGCCACTTCCAGTCGATAAGTGTCGCCCACCCACAGAGCCGATATGCGGAAAACTATTGTTGGCTGAACTAAACAAATCGGGCGCGCCTGGCTGGCTGGCGATGTACAACCGGGTGATGGCGTAGGGATCATCGGAGATGTTCGAACTTGCCGTCAGCGTGCCGTCCAACACAAACTGGGTACTCGCCGACACCGTAAATTCCACCTCGTACGCATGCTGAAGGCGCATGACCGGATTGCCCTCGGCGACAGTTAGGTCGCAAGCGGTAGCGGCATCCACTTGCAACACCGTCGCGGACACACTGTCGTACTGTTGGTTGGAATATCCGCCCTGATTCGAAAAACCGCCGGGGGCGAGGTAGGCCAGTGTTGCGCTTAAGGTCGCATCGAAAGGCGCGGACAAGTCCGCGCTGGTGATACTCACGTCTGTATCACCAAAATCACTGCCGTCAAAAAAGAGGCCGGAGGCGCGACTCAGCACCTCTATCTGAGCGGTCGCTGCACCTCGCAGCACAAGGCTCGCAGCAGGGCGGTACGGATCGTTAGACAAGAATGTCAACGTTGCCGTTTTCGTTCCGACCGGCTGTGTAGGCGCAAACTCAACGATTGCGGTACAGGAAATTAGCGGGGGAAGCGTGGCGCAGTTAGACGTCACGGTGAAATCCGCATCACCCTCAACGAAGATATCCGAGATATCCAAGTTAACATTCCCAACGCTCACCGCCGTGATATCGATAATCGGGTTGGGCAAGATACCAATCGGAGCGGGGGTAAACGTCACCTCGTCGCCGTCCATCAGCACTTCCCCGCCTTGCAGTAACTCAATACTCGGGATCTCCGTGCGGTCAAAGTTACCCGGCCCGGATGCAATACCTAGCGCGTTTTCCATGACGAAGGTGCCGTCGGTAACATTCAAGGTGATCGGGAACTCAATCTGAAATACTTGCGAAAATGCAATGGCCTCGATGATGCCACTCACCGGGAAGTTACTGTCGTCGAAGGTGATGCTAACCATGTCGACCTGCACAATTTCCATCTCCGAACCTGAGGTACACACATCGTTAAGATTGAGACAAAATGCGCCCAGGTGAAGCAGTGCCCTAGTCAATGCCGCCGGATCACTAGTGGTACCGCCCGGGCCGGGTGAAATGAGGTCGACCTCGCCCTCCAGCGTGGTCCCCGGCGGGGTTAAGACCGCGAGCGTATCGGTGGCGACGGTGACTTCGCCGGCATAGCTATAGGTGCTCTGGGCGGACGCAGAATGGGCGCCCAGCATCAGCATGCTGGCGGTACTTAGCGAGACGAGCAGGTCAATCCAACTCGGCGCAGGCAAGTTGCCGATACAAGCGAGTCGTCTCATCTCAATTCCCCCGTGACTTCAGCACCAAGGGTGCTGTGCAGCTAGCTCTGTTCGTCACCCATCAGGATGCGCTCAGCGCATGATAGCGGCAGGGAGGCACGCCAAAAAAGCAACATATGGCGCGTTGCCTCTAGCTCAATGCGGTCGTGAACCGCCAGCGTGTACTCCGCGATTTCTGCCGACTTTTGGGCAGTTGGCAACGTGGCAGGCAACGTTAGCGGGTTCAACAAGTCCTGACGGCGGCATTCATCTATTTGAGATTTTAATTCCGTCCGCAGCTGTATCTCGGGCCCCCTCTTCGTCGGAGACCTTCACACCCCACTCATCGACAATGGCGGTCAAAAGATCCCTTCTTCATCAGGGACTCCGGTGCGACAGTACCTTTGCAGGTGTTTGATTCGTATCAGGAAAAAAGGCCGTTTTCGGCGCGACCCCGTTTTTGTGCGTCGCACAAGTTGCAAAGCCGCTAAAAATCCGTGTTTTTCCTTTAAAATCAACGTTCTGCGCCACTTCCCCACTTGCAACAAATAACCCATTGATTTATATGGGATTATTGGTTTTCAGTCGAAATCCGGTGAAAATCACGCGTCACGCTTTGCAACAGTTAGCATAACCTTTTGATTATTAACGTTGCAAACCGTTTCCCAGAGGTCGCCGCACCGATTCGGCACGCTGAGACTATAACTGTTAGAGACACGCCAAAAAAGACAACTTATGGCGTGCGGTTTCCAACTAAACTCGCTCGCCCAGCATCGCGGCGATTTCTCGAACCGACGGGGCGTCGAAGATTTCGGTGATGTCCAGTTTTTGCGGGTACAGCTCGTCAATACGCTCATGAATCTCCACCAGCGACATGGAGCTGATGCCGATATCAAACAGATTGTCCTCCGGTGCGATCGCCCAGTCCGTCACCACCTCGGCGCAAATCTGCATCAGCTGCTGCTCTATCGCATTGCCCGCTTCCCCACCTTCACCCGCGTCGCCACGGCTCTGCGCATGGGCGGCAATCTGTGCGTCAAAATCACCCTGCTCGTAGCGCGTGCTCAAGTGCGCCCGCTGTACCTTGCCACTGGTGGTCTTGGGGATGCGCTCCACCGCGAGCACATGCGCGCTCTCAAGCCCGGTACGCTCGTTCAGGTGTCGTCGGATACTCGCTGCCTGCGCGGCAAACGCATCCAGCTCCCCGCGATGCTGCACGAACACCAGTATCTGATCCTCATCAACATCCGCGGCGCGGGCGGCGGTGACCACCAGTTTGCCCATCTGTACGTCATCCAACTCGTGCAGCACCGATTCCAGATCGTGCGGATAGTAATTCTGGCCGTTGACGAAAATAATGTCTTTCTCACGGCCGGTGATATACAGCTCGCCCTGATCGTCCAGGAAACCCAGATCACCGGTATCCAACCAGCCCTCGCCACGCATCGCCTCGCGCGTTAGCGCGTCGGGCTGCCCGTCAGCCGTGTAGTACCCGGCCGTCACGTTTAGGCCGCGGATCTCCACGTGCCCGACGTGACGCTCTGCCAGCGCCTCACCCGACGGCCCGGTGATGCGCACTTCGCAATCGTTGATGGCGCGGCCCACGCACATCACTTCAAGCGCATCGTCATCCGTCGCCTGCACCGGCTGGCCCACCGCCAGCGCGTGACGATCCAGGCGTTGAAACCGCTGGGCAGACCCACTGTCCGGGATACTGACGGCGACGCTTGCTTCGGCCAAGCCGTACACTGGCCACATGGCCTGCGAAGACAACCCGTGCGGGGCAAGCGCGCTGAGGAACTGTTGGCTTAGCGGCACGGAGATAGGTTCAGCCCCGTTAAAGATCACGCGCACGGCAGACAAATCCAGGGCCTCCACCCCCTTCGCTTCGAGCATTTTCAATACATGCTTGTAGCCGAAGTTGGGCGAGCAAGTAACGCTCGCGCGGTGCTCGCTGAGTTTTTGCAGCCACAGCAACGGGCGGCGGACAAACAGGGCCGTGTCCATAATGTAGTGCGGCATGTTGGCGACCAGCATGCCTAAATGGAAACCGATCATGCCCATGTCGTGGGTCAACGGCATCCAGCTAAAGCCAATGTCTCGCTCGCTGTACTTCGCGGCGACCGCGATTGCGCGGATGTTGGACACCACATTGGCATGCGTCAGCACCACGCCTTTGGGTGCGCTGGTGGAACCGGAAGAGAACTGGATAAACGCGGTATCCTGCGGACTGACGTCCGCCGGGGCCGCCTGCACGGAAACGTTCTTGATCTCATCCACCACCAACGACCGGCGCATCATGCGGGCAACGGCGTCGCGCAGATCGTGCGCCTCGGCAAACTGCTCCAGACGCTTGCGCAGGCTGATCTCCGTATAAAGATAAGCTGAGTTCAGTTGCTCGAACACGCGCAACAGCTTCAACCGATGCTCATCACTGATGCCCACCGCAATCGGTACCGGCACAATGCCGCCCAGCAGGCAGGCCCAAAAGCCGTCGATAAACTGCTCGTTGCTCTGCGTGAACAACACCATCTGATCGCCTTGTTGCACGCCGGCTTGGTGAAAGTGATGCAACACTCCCAACGCACGCGCATACAGTTGCTCAAAGCCGACGGCGCGCGCCTGACTGGCCCCAAGCACATAACTCACGCTGTGCTCGCTGCTGCGTAGCGCAGCCAGCATCTGGTTGAGGGTGTTAGCGTCTTCGGTTAGCGCAAGGCTCATTCAGTGGTGTCCTGGGCGCGGGCATCTGCGCGGGGTTGAAGGCTCATGTGGATATCCTGTGCGCTGCGCAAATTAATCCCGGGCAACACCTGAGGTGCGGGCCCCTCATGTTGCATCTTAAAATACGGTAGCAGCATGGCTAAGTGCATTTTCATTTCCACAAACGAAAAATGCTCACCCACGCAGCGCCGCGCGCCGGCCGAGAACGGAATGAATATGTAGCGCAGCCGTCGCGGGTCCGATTCTTGTAAAAACCGCTCTGGATCAAACGTGTCCGGGTCTTTCCAATGCGCGGTGTGATGCTGCATCAACCAAGGCGAGATAAACAGGTTACTGCCGGCCTCGATGGCAAAGCCCGCCGCCACATCATCCGCGATCGCGCGGCGGGTAAATACCCACACGGGCGGATACAGGCGCAAGGTCTCCTCCAGTACGGCCTGCGTGTAATGTAGCTGCGCCAACGCTTCCATCGTCGGGGCCATCGCCATGCCCGGGCCGCCCAGCACACGCGCGAACTCCGCCAATACACGCGCCTCCACCTCGGGGTGTTGCGAGAGCAAATACCAGCACCAGTTTAATGTGCCTGCGGAGGTTTCGTGGCCAGCAATGATCAAGGTCATTAACTCATCCAGCACCTGGGTATCGCTCATGTGCTCGCCCTGTTTGTCGGTGGCCACCACTAGGCGAGACAGAAAATCCGCGCCGCCGGCCTCTTGCTCACCGCGTTCGCGGCGCTGTTGCACAACCTTAAGCATCACTTTGCGCAACTGACGGAAGCGCACGGCCACCTGCAGATCGCGAGTGGTGTCGTCGGTGAGGAAGGCAAACGGATTGCCGTCGACGGTTTGCGTGAGCGTGCGGTAGTCTTCACTGCCGAAGATCGCTTTCAAAATCACCGCCAACGCATACTCCGACATGGTGGTGGTCAGATCGATCTGGGCGCCCCCCGCTGCGCCGGCTGGGTCCGCTGCCGCTGCCCGGGCACAGGTGCTGGCCCAGCGCTCGCGCAGATTCGCCGTGGTCTGCCCGATCACATCGCCCAATCGGGCAATGTTGCGGCGGCTAAAGCCGGGCTGCATCATGGTGCGCTGGCGTCGCCACAGTGCGCCGTCGCTGACGATGATGCCGTTGCCAAGCAACATCTTCACCCGCTCGAAGCCGGTGCCCTTCACGTAATTGTCCGCGTTGCTCACCAGCACATGCCGGATGGCCTGCGGGTCGGCGACCACCACATGCGGGGCACCGCCGCGCGGGGACGGCACGCGCACCATATCGCCGTACTCACGGACCAGCGCCGGCATCGCCTCGAACGACTCCGGACCGGTGCCGAGGGCCACAGCTTCGCTCGGCCCGGGTGGCGTGGGTGGCCCGGGTGGCCTAGGGGGAGTGCGTGCAGGGTTCTCGGGAACGGTCATGGGCTATATACTGCCAGCGTGCCAACCCGCGATTTTACCCGCCGCCCGTTCCCATGAGCAAAACTACGCCCAAGAAAGGTTCGGGTCGGCCGGATCATGACTACGCGCCAAGCATCCAGGCGCTGAAGGCGCGCAGCACCGGCGCGCCGCAAACCAGCCGTAAACATCGGGGCTGGCTTAAGTCCGATTGGATGCTACCCGTGCTGCAAGGGCTGGCCAACGGGCTGCTAGCATTGTTCTGGCGCACCTGCCGGATCAGTGTGGTGCAAGGGCAGCAGCATGTGGACGCCGCGCTGGCCCAGGAGGCCCCGGTGCTGATCTGCTACTGGCATCAGATGCATCTGTTCTGCGCCCGATACCTCCTGGGGCAGACCTCGCGCGGGCTCAAACTGGCCTTTCTGATCAGCCCCTCGCACGCCGGCGATGTGATGTCCGGCGTCATTCAGCGCCACGGCGCGATTGCGCTGCGCGGCTCGGACACCCGCACCGGTGGCGCCGCCTTACAGCAAATGTACAAAGCAGTGCGCGAAGACGGCATCTCGCCAGTGCTGACGCTGGATGGCCCCAGCGGCCCCGCGCACGAGTGCAAACCCGGCGCGATCATGCTGGCCCGGGTGACCGGAACGCCGTTGCTGCCTATCAGCTATGCCGCCCGCCGCGGCTGGCGCCTGAAAACCTGGGACCGGTTTGTGGTGCCCAGGCCCTTTACCCGGATTGCCGTCGCCATTGGTGAGCCCATCGAGGTGCCGAAAAAACTCGGCGCCGAGGATGTACTCGGCTACCAGCGCGAGGTTCAGGAGCGCCTTAACGGGTTGGAAGCGCAAGCACGCGAGGCGGTGGAAGGCACCTGAGATCCCGAGTGCGCCGGCCCTAACCCTTGAGTGCACGCTCGCTCGCCTGCTCGCCGCAGTGCGCCGTGTTCAGCCTCTGCGCGCGCGGATGCTAAGGTGGCGGCGCTCGCCGCCCGAGCCCAATATCGCGGTCCAGCTTCTTGATCCCGGCGCGCTTCGCGTACGCGTCCCACGCCTGCACCATGCGGGCGAGGCGTTGCGGAAACTTCGGCGCCAGGTCTTCGCGCTCGCCCGGATCGGTGTGTAAATCGTACAGCGCCCATCGGCCGTCGCCATGCGGTGGCCACAACCAGGTGATCTTCCAGCGGCCCAGGCGCAACGCGCGCCCCCCAAACACCTCAAACGCCAACGCCTCGTCTGGCCCGCGAACGCGCACATTGCCATCGGCCAGATGGGCGGCCAGCGATCGCCCCGGCAGTGCCGCGCGCGCGCGCTCGGAGCCGGCGCCCGTCAGTTGCATGATGCTCGGCAGTACATCCAGCGCCGAGACCACCTCATCACTGATGCCCGCATACGGCAGCAACGCTGGAAAGTGCACGATTGCCGGCACCCGCAAGCCGCCGTCGGCCGCGTACGACTTGTACATCGACAGCGGTGTGGCACTCGCCTGCGCCCAGCCGGCCTGCAATGAGGCGAAAGAGCCTTCGCGACCGATGTTCTGCTGCTGGGTATCAAACATCGCCTCCACCCAGCCGTCCCCCTCGATCGCGGCAACCTCGTTGCCCTCCGGACCGTTGTCGGATAAAAACACGATCAGTGTGTTGTCGAGTTCGCCGCTGCTGCGCAAGTAGTCGATCAAACGACCAATATGGTGATCCAGGTTTTCCACCATCGCCGCATACACTTCCATATTGCGGATCGCCCTATCGCGCGCTTGCGGGCTCAGTGCGATCCAGGCCGGGGCATCGCTGAGCGCACGCGCCGGCTCGGCCTGCCTCGCCACCAGCCCCAGCGCCTGCTGGCGTGCCAGCCGCTGCCCACGCATCACATCCCAGCCTAAGTCGTAACGCCCGCGCGGGCGGTTGCGCCACGCGTAAGGCGCGTGCAGCGGATAGTGCGGAGCGGTGTAGGATAGATAGCCAAAGAACGGCCCTTTGCGATCGCGGCTCTCGCGGATATAGCCGATCATCCGATTGGTGTAGTACTCGCTGGAGTAGTAACCCGCGGGCAACGACTGCACCGCCCGGTGGTCCTCCAGATAACGGGCCTGCGGCCGCTCAGGGGTGATACTCCGCGCGTCGGCGAAATGACTGGCACCTGCATCCAATAGCGCAAAGGCACGATCAAAACCACGCTGCAGAGGCAGATTGGCCGCTTGCGTCCCGAAGTCCCAGCGGCCCGCCATAAACGTCTCGTAACCCGCACGCTTGAGCCGTTCGGGCAACAGCGCAGCGTCGCTGAGCAACTGCCCTTCGTAACCTGGACGGCCTACCAGTTCGGGCGCGTTTGCAAGCGTTGCCGCGGTTGCACCGTAGCCCACCTGATGCGGCGGCAGCCCTGTCATCAGCATGGCGCGGGTGGCCGGCCCGTGCCCGCCACCGTAAAAGCTGGTCATCAGCAACCCTTGAGCGGCCAGGGCATCCAGATTGGGCGTATACATCTCGCCGCCGAGCACGCCAAGATCGGAGTAGCCAAGATCATCGACCACAATCAGCAGCACGTTAGGCCGGGTCTTGGCGACCGCTGCCACCCGCGCTCCCGAGGTGCCTGGCGCGTCGGCACGCACGCTCTGCCCACCACCGCCACCGGCACAGCCCAGCGCCAGGCCAAGCCCCAGACCGCCAAGTACCACGCGCACGCGCCGGCCGGCCGGTAATCTGATTGCGCTGCGTTGCTTCACTGTGCTTCCTTGGATATTACCGCTGAGCGGGTCGGCTCAATGCGTCTCACGCGTGGCCGTTAACGCTATCTGCGCGGCCGTAGCGCGTTGCGACAGATAATGCCCTTCCCCGCGCGCTTCGCGCAGCGATTGTTCAGCCTGTGCCAGCAAGTGGGCCCCGGCATCAAGTTCGCCGCGCGCCACCTGCCACTGTCCCAGCGCCAGTTGCGCTTCGCCCACCAGCCAGTGCTGCGCGGGAAGGCGATTGTGACGGATGGCAAGCGCCCGTTCCAGCAGCGCGCCAGCGCGCAGCATGGCCGCCGCCTCCGGCGTCGTGTCACCCGCCGCTTGCGCACGGCTCAGGACTAACCGCCCCAATCCCAGCAAGCTGTAAGAAATATGCAGATGATCTGCTGGCAACGCCGCCTCGCGAATGCGTAGCGACCGAGTCAACCGCTGCTCGGCCTGCGCCAGATCGCCCAGCTCCAGTTGGACGGTGCCGATATTGCTGAGCGCAGTGGCCACCGCCGGGTGCTGCGCGCCGAGCGCATCGCTCAGCGGTTGTTCCGTCGCGGCGAACATCGCCAGGGCCGGCGCAAACTCGCCTTGCCCCAGATGTAGCATGGCCAAATTGTTACGCGATTCGGCCACCCGCACGTGCTGTTCACCCAGGGTGTCGCGCCGAATTTTCAAGGCGCGGCTCAACAAGTTGTAGGCTTCCTCGGAACGGTCTGTCTCACTTAGTAGCAACCCCAGATTGGTGAGCGTCTGCGCCTGATCCGGATGCGGTCGCACGAAAATACGCTCGCGCAATGTCAGCGCTTCGCGAAACAATGGCTCCGCCTGGCGCCAATCGCCATCCAGATAGTGCGCCAGCGCCAGGTTGTTGGTCCAGGTGGCAAAGGCCGGGTCCGCGATGACCTCATCCGGGGCGAGACTCAGGCGCACATCGCGGGCTTCGCCAAGCAACTTGCGCACGCGCGCGTGCTCGCCGTTGCGAAAGTAGACAGACGCCAGATCATTTAGTGCCACGGCATACGCGCTGCTGTGCACACCGTTGTGCTCGCTGACCAGCGCCAGCGCCTGCTCCAGCATGGGCAAGGCGGCCGCCTGATCGCCTTTTCGCGACGTCAACCGGCCCAGCCGGCCGAGCGCTGCCGCAATGCCGGCTGTCTCGCCTTGGGCTTGGTACAACGCCAGGCTGGCCTTCAGGTCATCTTCGCCGGCATCCAGCGCACCGAGTCGGCGCAGGTTTTCGCCCCGGTGCAATAAGGTTTCAGCCAGCAGGCGCCGGGTCGACGTACCCGCGTTGGTGCCGACCGCCCGATCGCCGTTACCGGTGGGTTGGCCCCGGGCAATATCCATCACCTCATCCAGCAACGGTGCAGCACGTTCATACTGCCCCAGACCCTGCCAGGTTCTAGCAATCGCCAGGTACAGCTCGCCCTTCAGCGCCGGTTGATCGGGCAGTTGTTGGGCGATCCGGTTCTGGCCAATGGCCAGCAACTCGCTGGCGGGTGGGTCGTAACCCGGCGAACGCTCGGGGTCGGCACCCGTTAGCGTATCGATCAGCAATTGAGTGACCCGTCGCGCGCGATCGCGCTCCCGCTCAATGCGCTCGCCCTGGATGCCCAGCACCACACTGGTCAGCAGTGCACCGACCAGTAGCACAATTGCGGCGCTGGTCAGGAAGGGCTGGCGTTGCAGCATCTTCACACTGCGGTAGGCGAGCGCGCCGCCGTGTGCTTCGACCGGCCGACGATCCAGCCAGGCGCGAATATCACGCCCCATCAGGCTCGGGCTGGCGTAGCGCTCGGCGGGACGCTCGGCACTCGCGCGGCTCAGCAAGCTGGCGAGGTCGCGGGGCACTTGAGCAAAACGGTTGCTAAGGTCGAGCACGCGGCTGCCCTCGTGCATCGCCGCGCTTGGACGGCTACCCGTAATCAGCTCAAACAACAGTTGGCCGAGCAGATGCACATCGGTCGCCGTGGTTAACGATTCGCGCGCCTGTTGCTCGGGCGCTGCGTACTCCGGCGTGTACGCAAGTGCCTCGCCCACATTGCGCCGCGTGGCCGGGTCTAGCGCCGAGGCGATGCCAAAGTCCAGCAGTTTGACGTCGCCCTGCTCGGTCACCAGCACGTTACCCGGCTTCAGATCCCGATGGATCACCAGGCTCTGATGCGCGTACTGCACCGCATCGATCACCTGCAGAAACAACACCAGCGTTTTGCGCAAAGACAACCCGGCGTCACGGCAGTAATCGGTAATCTGCTCGCCGTCGACGTGCTCCATGACAAAATACGGCCGCCCATCGCTGGCCACGCCGGCATCATGCAGTTGGGCAATATTAGGATGTTGAAGGCGCGCCAGCAGTTGAATCTCGGACTCGAAATGCGCCTGGCTCAACTGCGATTGCGTGTCCAGTGCGACCATCTTGATCACCACCGAACGCTCAAACTGGCCATCGCAGCGCTCAGCCAGGAACACACTGCCCATTCCGCCGCGGCCCAGCAGACCGATAATCTCGTAGTTGCCTACGCGGGTGCCGCGTGCCCAGTACTCCTCCAACTCGGACACTTGGCTCTGCCCCAGATCGGCCGCCATGCGGTCAAAGGTCTGCTCGGCGCAGTTCGTGGCTTGCAACAGGCGCTGCAACTGCGCCTTCACCTCGGGGTCCGCACAGTGCGCCTGCGCGAAGGCCGCCCACTGCTGCGGCGGCAACTCGCTCGCGCGGGCGAACAAATCGTAAAGCTGCTCGAATTGCTCGGGGCTCACGACAATGCACCAGGCCCGCTACGCGGAGGGCGCCAGATCCATGCGGCAATACAGCCACGCACGCGCCATCCGCCAGTCCCGCTTGACCGTGGCGGGTGATACCGCAAGCGCCCGTGCGGTCTCATCAATGCCCAGCCCCCCAAAGAACCGGCACACCACCACCTTGGCCATGCGACCGTTATGCTCGTCCAACTCCCCCAGTGCCGATTCCAGTGCCAGGATGTCTTCGCTGTTTTGCGCCGACACCAGATCCACCTCATCGGCGGAGCAGCTGCGCACATCGCCACCGCGCTTGCGGCGCAGCCAAAAGCGGGCATTGTCCACGATCACGCTGCGCATGGTGACGGCCGCTAGATACATGAACTGATCGCCATCCGGGTAGTCCAGGTGGCCACCGCGCTGAAGTTTGAGGTAAGCCTCATGCACGATTGTGCTGGTGCCCATGGGCACGGGCGCGCCCTGCCGCGCACGCTGCATGCGTGCGATTCGTCTGAGGTCTTCGTACACCGCCGGGAAGACCGTGTCCAAGCTGCGTCCTGAGTCAGCCATCAAATCCTAATCGTTATCATTATCTGCGGCACCGATCGCCAATCCGCGCCGACACGCACCGAGCCGGCCGGGCGTCCTCGCCAGCCCGCTCGGCCACCAAGAGTAGCCTGGCACACTTGACCAGTCATGGGAACGCATTACGTCACATGCGCCGCAACGGGCACCCGCAAGCGCACAAAAAGGCCGCCTGTAAAGACTGAGAAATCACCACCTGAGCCAACCGCTACCCGGTCGGCTACTATAGGCGCTGCCGTTCTAATCCCCATCGCGGACTCTACAGAACCATGACGCACAGCACGCCGCCGCCCCCGGACTCGCCGGCTGAAGAACCGATCGAGGTGCATCTGCAGGTGACCGAGCCAAACAGCAATGCGCCCGCCCTGCTGAGCGACGCCAGTGGCCTGCCCCGCGCGCGCGTTGCCCATGCCATGCGCTGCGGCGCGGTCTGGTTGCATCACGCGCACGGTGTACGCCGGGTGCGGCGCCGGTCCGCGACCCTTAATCCGGGTGATGAATTGCACCTTTACTACAACCCACTGGTGCTAAGCCAGGTGCCGCCGCCCGCGCAACTGGTGCACGACGCCGGCCAATGGTCGGTGTGGTTGAAGCCGCCTGGGATGCGGGCGCAAGGCTCCAAGTGGGGCGATCACACCACGCTCGGGCGCTGGGCCGAGACGCACCTGAGCCCGGTGCGCGACTCATTCATCGTGCATCGCCTGGACATGGCCACCTGCGGGCTGATGCTGCTCGCGCACGACAAGAAGACGGCCGCCGCATTGTCTTCACAGTTTGCGGCGCGCACGGTGCGCAAGCGCTACCGCGCAATCGTGCATGGGGAGTTTCCGGCCCAGCCAGAGGGGCTGCACTACAACAGCCCCGTGAATGAGAAGTCTGCCCATTCGCACGTGACCGCGCTTGGCTATCGTCCGGATGAGAATCAGTCGCTGGTCAGCGTAATGATTAGCACTGGTCGCAAGCATCAAATCCGTCAGCATCTGTCGGGCGCCGGCTTTGCGATTGTGGGCGATCGGCTGTACGGCACGACACCGGCAGCAGCATCGGGCGAGTTGCCGGATCTACGTCTGGCGGCGGAGTATCTGGCATTTGACGATCCAAGCAGCGGTGCTCGAAGGCGCTTTGAACGGACGCCTGAACACTGGCCGGACCCATGGCCCGGTTAGTGGGCGCGCCGGAGCATTAAGGCTTCGTACAAACGCGGCGACAAGCGCATAATCCAACGCGCCAGCACCGACACCCGCCCGATATGTAATTGCCGTTTGCCACCACGCAAACCGGTCGCGATCTGCGTCGCGACGCTTTCCGGACTGGCCTGCTCGCCGATCGGTGCCGCCTGCGAATCGCCCGCCGAGTAGGCTTGGCGGATGCCCGTGCGGATAAACGACGGGCACACCAGCATCACCTGCACACCCGTATCACGCAGCTCCAGCCGCAGCGTGTCGAAAAAACCGTGCAGACCGTGCTTGCTTGCGCAATAGGCGGTACGCCCGAGCAACGGCGCAAACCCCAGCACGCTGGACAGCGCCACAATCGCGCCGCGGTGCGCCACGATGCTGTCCAAGCAAGCCGCCGTGCAGTTGATCGCACCGTTCAAATTCACATCCACCAGTTTAGTCGCGGCCGCCGCCTGCTGGCTGTGGAATCGCTCGATCAAGGTAATGCCTGCGTTGTTGATCAAGATATGCACCGGCCCCAACGCCTGCTCCAACCGCGCCACCGCAGCCTGCACCGCAGCCGCGTCCCGCACGTCCGCCACCTCACCGGCGGCCTGCACGCCAAGGTGCTGTAATGCACCCACATGCTCGTCGATCTTTGCTTGTTGCAAATCCAGGATGCCGATGCGCGCGCCTTGCGCACCGAGTACCTGACCCAGAGCGGCACCCAGGCCGGCCGCGCCACCGGTGATGAGAATGTGGCGATCGCCAAACATCAGCCGTGCAGCGCTTCGCGTTGCGCGCGGTGGGCAAGGTAGTAGCTGAACACTTCGCGCGTGCTCTTGAGCGGCACGTACCCAAGCTGCGTCTTCAATGCATCGTTGGCCAGTACCGGCCGGTACTGCAAAAACCGTACATGCTCCGGGCCGTAGGCACTGAGACGCACCGGCCGCAGAATCGCGAATGCCCCTTTCAACAATAATGAGGGCAGGCGCACATAGGGCTTTTGCATCATTTGCGCCATCTCCTTCAAACGTATCGCCCCGTCACCGGCCAGGTTAAACACGCCGCTGCCCTGCGCGTCCAGCGCGTGCACCAGGCATCGGGCAACGTCCTCATCCCACACAAACACAAAACGGTCGTCACCGGGCCACACGCCCAGGATGCGGGGGCGATCGAACAATGCGGTAATCTGATTGCTGGTATTCGCGCCCAACACCGTGGATAAACGTAGCACCGTCTGTTGCAGTGAAGGGCAGTCAATACGCGCCTGTGCCAACATCTCCTCGACCAAACGTTTGTGCCACGAGTACGCAAACGCCTTGTTGCCTCTAAGCGCATTGACTTCGGTCAGCCATCGGGGATTGTCCCGATGGTAACCATAAGCGGCGCCGCTGGAGGAGACGATTAACCGGTTCACCGCCGTGCTGATGCAGGCCGAAAGCACATTGCGAGTCCCCAGCACATCCACTGAATACTCAAACTTGCGTGTACTGCCACGAGGTGGCGTGACGATGGAGGCCAGATGTACCACCGTATTCGGGCGCACCTGATCCACCACCTTACCAAGCTGAGGCCCGCGCACATCGCACTGCACGTACTCGATGCCCGGCAGGCGCTCGGCAGGCGCGCGCACATCCAGTGCGACGACGCGCAAGTTACCGCCCCGCACTGACAGCTGGCGAATAAACTTGGCGCCAATGTAACCACTGGCACCGGTGACCAACACGCTATTCGTGCTCACGCCGGTTGCTCCGCCAGCGAAAGCGGGCGCCGGGCCCACATGCCGGCCACGGCAAAACCACTGACGATATGCCACACGCCCCACCAGGCCGCGATCGTCGCCATGCCGCCCATGCCATCAAAGAACGTAAAGATGATGAGCAGCGCTAATCCGGAATTCTGGATGCCGACCTCGAGGGTCAGCGCGCGGCGGTCGCGTGCCGCCACGCCCGCCACTGCCGCGAGCGTAAATCCCACCAACAATGCCAACCCGTTATGGATCGCGACAATGCCGGCCAGCACGCGCACGTGATTGACAAAGTGCTGATAGTTGGCGGCCAGCGCCCCCACCACGAATGCGCCGAATACCCCCATGGACAGCACTCGCATGGGGCCGTTTAGGCGCGCAGCCAGCGCTGGCCACCGATGCGCCGTGATCATGCCCAGCACCAACGGCAGTGCCAGAATCAATCCGATAGTGGTGAACAGTTGCGCGGGCGCCAGTGCAATGCGCGTGAGCAATTGCGCCGTGTCGGCGTTCAGCCCGGCCCAAAAGGCAAAACTCAACGGCGTCACCACCACTGCCGCCAGCGTGGTTATCGCCGACAGGCTCATCGACAACGCGGTATTGCCACCCGCCAGGTGGGTGAAGAAATTGGAAATATTGCCTCCGGGACAAGCTGCCACCAGCAGCATCCCCAAGGCCACGCTGGCCGGGAGCTTGAGCAGGCTCAGCAGGGCAAAGGTTAGCGCTGGCAGCGCTAGCCACTGGGCCAGCAAACCCACCAGCACCGCTTTTGGCGCGCGCAGTACGCGGGCGAAATCGGACGGGGTGATACTGAGCGCAATGCCGTACATCACCAATGCCAGCGCGACGTTCATCGCCACCAACATCGCGGGATTAAATTGAAGCTGTACTGCGTCCAACTCGGCCATCAACACCACCTAACCGAACGCGCGCAGGTGTTTGCGAACGTTGGTCCGAAAGGTATCGCCGTGCACGTAGTACGCCATACGATCTAACTTGAGGTAATCAAAACCGCCGCGCATGTCGTCAAACGGCTCCTGCTTGGTGGTACAAAACGCAGACGCGCTGGCGCTGCCGGCCGCATGCGCCTGAATAAATGCCGCCACAAGTTGCGCCTGCTCCATACGTCCCTGCCAGCCGATACCCGCCGCCTCAATCATGCCCAGCACAAAAAAATTGTCGTAGACAGGATGGAACGTATTCAAGTACAGGCGCGGCGCCGCGCCTTGCCAGTTCAGATGTTCACGATCAACAAACGGATAATGCAGGGTGTAACCGGTGGCGGTAAGGATCAGATCAAACTCCGCGCTGGCGCCGTCGCGAAACTCCACCTGATGGCCCGCCAGACGTGCCACATCGCCGTACACCCCAATATCACCATGTCCCACGTGATGCAGCACCAGGGAGTTCACGATGGGATGCGATTCGTAAAGCCTGTGGTCCGGCTTCGGGAAGCCGAAACGCACAGGATCGCCGGTAAACAGTTTGAGCAGACGGCTGTCGAGGAATTGTTTGATCCGGCGCGGCAATTTGATCGCGCCGCCAACGGTATCAGCCGGGCGCCCAGCGATGTACTTGGGAACAAAATGATACCCGCGACGCACGCTCATCGCGACCGAGCGAGCATGATGCACAGCGTCCACCGCGATATCGCAACCACTGTTGCCAGCGCCCACGACCAACACTCGTTTGTCAGCAAAAATGCGCGGCGAGCGGTACTGCGCGGCATGCAGCATCTGCCCGTCAAAGTGCCCCTCAAACCTCGGGCGGTTGGGCTCAGACAAGGTGCCGTTGGCGATCAGCACACCGGTAAAGTGCTCGCTGTGCAACGCCCCCTGCGCCATCCAGGTTACCTGCCAGCCCTCCTCGTCGGGCACCAGCTCCGTTACCTTTGCACCAAAGCGGTAATGCGGGTACAGATCGTACGCCCGCGCGAACGCCCGAAAGTACTCGCGCAGACTTTGGTGAGAGGGGTAGTCCGGCGTCGACTCGGGCATCGGAAAGTGGGTAAATTGGGTGCGGCTGCGCGATGAGATGAGATGCGCGCTGTCGTAAACGGTGCTGTTGGGGTTTTCGATGTCCCACAACCCGCCTACATCCGTGTGCCGCTCGAAACCAGTAAAGCCGATGCCCTTTTCCTGCAGTGCCCGGGCGCCCGCCAGTCCAGCGGGACCAGCGCCGATGATGGCGTAACGCGGACCGGCTGTCGGGTTTGCAGATATCATCCGTGCATGTTGCATGAGCGTGCGCTGTGGGGCAATCCACTGGCACTCGGCATCCTGTGCGCAACCTGCCCTCCGGGCTGGGCCGGATCTGGCCGGGCCTGCGGCCGATCTGGCCTCGGAGCTAGAGTTGAGGCTGGGCCAAATTGAACAATAGTGGCTGCCTTCGAAGCAGGCGTGTAACCTGTGGGCGTCCAGATCCCACTAAACTGTTCCCTTGCCTGCTATGGAGATTTTCGTCATGTCCCGACTCTCTGCATGGGCCGCATTGGCCACCGGCGTTGTATTGCTGGCGACGGCACCCGCTCACGCAACACCTGCGCCCGACTGGACACTCAAGTCCGCCAGCGGCGAGACCGTGACCTTCTCCGAGGTTCAGGCGCAAGGTCCGAGCATTGTGTTGTTCTGGGCCACCTGGTGCCCGTTCTGCAAAGCGCTCATGCCCCATTTGCAAAGCATGATCGAAGAATACGGCGCCAGCGAAAATCTGCAGGTCTATGCGATGAGCTTTAAGGAAGATGGCGATCCGGTCGCGTACGCCACCCGCAGCGGCTACAGCTTTACCTTGTTCCCGGAGCCTGGCGATGTACCGGAGCGCTATGGCGTAACCGGCACGCCCGGCGTATTTGTGGTGGACGCCGACGGGCAGATTGTGACAGACATCAATCGCATTACCGCCAGCATGCGGGAGGACCCCAATTGGGATGAGCTTAAGAACTGGCAGAAGGCCGCGCGCCGCGGGCCCTACTGGGCTGCCCGTATCCGCGAAGCACTGGATTCGCTGTACGAGAAATAATCTCGCGCAGGGACCACTTAATACCGCTTAAGCGCTGCGTGGCGGGCGCATCATCAATGCCGGGGTGTTATCGACGTAGCGGCGATACGCCGGGTCGTCACCCCATTTTTTCTCGCCATGCGCCTCGAGCAGCGGCACACCGCTAACCCGGGTGAGCAACAGGTAAACAAACACCGGCGAAATCAGCATCGCCCAGCGCCAACCGGACAGCACGGGCAGTGCAATAACGGCAACCCCGGTCCACAATAAAATTTCGCCAAAGTAGTTGGGGTGGCGCGACCACGCCCACAGGCCCGTGTGAATAAATTTCTCCGCATTTTTCGCGTTCTGACGGAAGAGACGCTTCTGCCGATCGGCAGTGACCTCAATCGCGAACCCGGCGAGCCATAGCGCGGCGCCGACGGCGGCCACCCAGCCCAACGGCGCCTGCCGCGTTGACGTCATCACCGCAAGCCCAGCTGCCAGCGTCAAGAACACCCACAGCCCCTGCAATGTCCAGGTGAGCAGGTAGCGGGCGAAATTCGGTTTTAAATGAGTAAAGCGGTGGTCGAACCCGTTCACCCGCACGCGTTTGAACAAAAAGCTGCCCAGGCGCAACGCCCACACCGCCACTAGCACACAAATTAACACGGCGCGCGCGTCACGCACGGGTGCAAGGTACAACGCAAAGGCGATCACCCCAAGGTAGGTAAGACTGCCCGTGAGATCGAAGTAGCGCTCCGTCTGGTAGACAAACGCGGGAATAAACACCAGCCAGTTG
>CBDUQI010000060.1:0-28018 GCA_965369325.1 uncultured Gammaproteobacteria bacterium | reverse complement strand
CGCAAGGCCAGCATTTACGGCGGATCCAACGAGATTCAGCGCAACATCATCGCCAAGCACGTGCTTGGACTGTAAGCGGCGGAGCAAGCAGATGGACTTTTCACTTAGCGAAGAACAAGCGATGCTAAAAGACAGCGTCGAGAAATTCCTCCAGAGCAGCTACGACTTTGATGCGCGCCAAGCGCTGGTCGCATCACCGGATGGCTTCAGCCGCGAGCACTGGGCCACCTATGCTGATCTCGGCTGGCTGGCCATGCTGTTCCCGGAACAGCACGGCGGTTTTAACGGCGGTGCCGTCGAGACCATGCTCATGATGGAACAGTTTGGGCGCGGTTTAGTAGTAGAGCCGTTTTTATCCACTGTGATCATCGCTGGCCAGTTGTTATCGCAGCACGGCAACGACGCGCAGCGCGAGCAGTACCTCTGCGGGATTACCGAAGGCCGTACGCTCGGCACCCTGGCCTGGGTTGAATCTCAGGCGCGCTACGACCTCACCAATGTGCGCACAACCGCCAAAGCCGATGACCGCGGCTGGGTACTAAACGGCAACAAGGCAGTGGTGCCGCATGCGGCTAGCGCGGACTTTATGATCGTGCCCGCGCGCACGTCCGGCGAGAGCGGTGATGCGCACGGCATCACCTTGTTTGTGCTGGACGCTAACACACAAGGTATTGAGCGGCGGGACTACGCAACAGTGGACGGACAGCGCGCTTCGCAGGTGAGCCTGAACGATGTAAGCGTGAGCGCCGATGCGGTGCTGGGCAAAGCCGAGCAGGGCCTGGCGCCCCTGACGCACGCGCTGGGGCAGGCCACCCTGGCGGTCGCTGCCGAAGCGGTGGGTGTGATGGACATCCTGCTGGCCAAAACGCTGGAGTACACCAAGCAACGCAAACAGTTTGGCGTGCCGATCAGCTCATTCCAAGCCTTGCAACACCGTATGGTGGATATGCTGATGATGGTGGAGCAAAGTCGCTCGTTGCTGATCCATGCTGTTTTGCAGGTGCAGGCGGGCAGTGAGACCGCCGGCGAGGCGATCGCCGCGGTGAAGTATTACGTGGGCCATCACGGGCGCAAGCTAGGTGAGGAGGCCGTGCAGTTGCATGGTGGCATGGGCGTGACCAATGAATTGGACGTTGCCCACTACTTCAAGCGCCTGATCAGCATCGACACACTGTTCGGCAATGCGGATTTTCAGCTGAGTACATTCGCCAGCGCCCGCAGCTCAAACACCCTCCAGGCCGCCGACGAGCGCGCCGCCTGAGACCAGGAGCAATACGCAATGGCGATACAGATTGATTTCAGCGGCAAAACCGTCGTCGTGGTCGGCGGAACCAGCGGCATCAACCGCGGCGTGGCCGAGTTGTTCGCACAACACGGCGCCAATGTGGCGGTGGCCAGCCGACGACAGGAAAAAGTGGACGATACCGTGAGTGCATTACGCGCACTGGGTGCAACCGCCACGGGTTTCGCTGCCGACGTGCGTGAACCCAAAGCGATCGAACAAGGCCTGGCACAGGTGCGCGAGGAACTGGGCGAGTTTGATGTGGTGGTCTCAGGTGCCGCCGGCAATTTTCCGGCACTCACCAAAGATCTCTCGCATCGCGGATTTCAGGCCGTGGTGGATATCGATCTGCGTGGCACTTATCACGTGATGAAAGCAATCCACCCGCATTTGAAAAAACCGGGCGCCAGCGTCATCAACATTTCCGCGCCGCAGGCGTTCATCCCCATGCAGGCGCAAATTCACGTATGCGCCGCCAAAGCCGGGGTGGATATGGTCACGCGGGTACTGGCGCTGGAATGGGGCAGTGAAGGTATCCGGGTAAACTCCATTTGCCCGGGGCCTATCGACGGCACCGAAGGCATGGCGCGCCTCGCGCCCACCGAGAAAATCCGCCAGCACGTCGTAGACGACGTACCGTTGGGCCGCATGGGCGTGCCCGCGGACATCGGCAATCTGTGCCTATTTTTGTCGTCCGAGTTCGGCAATTACATCAGCGGCGCCATCATCCCAGTGGACGGCGGCTGGGCGCAAAAAGGCTGCGGTGGAATGAACGACGTGCTCGGCCAATTCAGCCGCCAGTCGCGCAGCTAGGCCATCACGACGCCCGCGCCCGGATACTGCGATATAGCGCTGCATACTGCCGCGCCATCACCTCAGGGGTAAATCGCGCACTGGTCTCGCGCGCACCCTGCGCGCAATGCGCGCGCAGCGGTGGCTCATCCAGCATCCGGGCAAGTGCATGGATCAGCTGCGGCTCATCGCCCGCCGGCACCAGCAAACCGTTGTGCTCGTTGCACACCAGTTCGGGGACACCACCGGTGGCGTAGGCCACCGTGGCCAGCCCCTGCGACATCGCCTCCAGCACGGCACTGCCCAACGCCTCAAACCGGGATGGAAACACGAACAGATCCATCGCCCGGTAGTAATCGCCAATGTTCTGCACCCAGCCGTGGAAACGCACATTGGGCAAGCTCTCCGCCTGTCTCTTCAGCATGGCCTCATCAGGGCCACTGCCCAGCAACCAGAATTGCACATGCGGATGCGTGAGGGCCAGGGCGCGGGCCGCGCCGAGCACTGCCAACTGCCCCTTGGTGGCGTCATCCAGCGCGCCTACATGCCCCACAATCAGTTCCGCGCCACTGGCCTCTCGCAAACGCTGTGCCTGCGCCGCATCGACCGGGATCGGGGCAAGGCAATCGAATATGACCTCGACGGCCCCCGGCATCGGCCATGTCCGCAATGCACCGGCCACCGCCTGGGAAACACCTACCGCCGCGCTCGCGCGCCCGTACGCCCAGCGGGTAAGCGACGCATCGCTAGGCGCACGTGCCAGACGACGGGTAAACAAAAACGGCGTCGCACTCAGTAGTGAGCGCAAGGCGCCCACCTGAACACTGCGTCCGTCGTGCACGTGCACCAGATCGCTGCGGGCGCTGGCACGCAGGGCGCTGAGCGGCGAATTGGCGACGCCCACGGTGTGCAGCGCCTCGATTCGCGCCGCGCGCGCCTGCAATGGCGAGTCGCGGCGGCACACCAGGCGCTGGGTGAATTCATCAGCCGGCTGGCCTTGCCCCAGCGCGCGGCATAAGGCCAGCGTCTGGCGCTCACCGCCTCGGAACTCGTTGGCCAGATTAATGTGAGTGATCCGCATAGCGGCACTTTCCGGTAATCCATCGCCGCAATCAACCCGACCGAGTGTTAAGGCAGGCGCGCTGATGGCATTTTTGCCAATCGCACGCGGGTGGTTAATGGCTTGTCATCGCATCGCGCGCGGCTTAATCTACCGCGATGTTGCGGCCCGGCGAATCCTCCACCACTTGTTCAGACGCCCGCCCGGCAGTGCACAGCGACGCCACTGCCAAACTGCCTGCGCCCGCGAAAGTACGCAGAATTCTGCTCATCGCCCTGCCCTCGCTCGGCGACATCCTATTGTGCACGCCACTGATTAGCGCACTGCGCCAGCAATACCCAAGTGCAAAAATTGACGTGCTGGCTCACAAAGGGCCGGCCGCCGTATTGCAGGGCAACCCTGAGGTGTCCGATCACATCGAAGTGCAGCACCACCCGAGTTTTCGCGAGTACGCTTGGCAGGCCTGGCGGCTGATCGGGCGTTACGATCTGGCCGTGTCCAACGGGCTGAGCACACGCGCCGCCATCTACGCCTTTTGTTCAGCCCGATTCAGCGCGTCTATCTCGGCCTTGCCTGGCGCGCGTCGCCACACCAGGGCGCGTCGGCTGCGTCAGATTAATGTGCCCTACGATAGCCGCTGCCACACCGTCACTCTGATGCGCCGACTGGGCGAATCGCTCGGACTAAACATGGACCACCCGATCGTGCCACCCCAAGACTCGCAAAGCGCCACTCGTGTCGATCCGGTGTTGAGCACACGGGCACCCGGGCAGCGGCTGGCTGTGCTGCATCCCACGCCGGGGGTAGACGTCAAGCGGTGGGCGCCGCAGAGCTGGCAGCACACCGCGAGCGCGCTGGTGGCGCAGGGTTGGCATGTGTTGGTGACCGGCGGACACGAGCAGGCGGAGTTAGCTCACATCCAGGCGTGCTTCGAGGGGACAGGGGCTCATAGCATTGCGGGCGAGCTGCGCCTGGCGGACCTCAGTGAGCTGCTCGGCCAGGCTGATCTGTTTATCGGGGTGGATACGCTCGCCTCGCACATGGCCGCCGCCCTGGGAACCCCGACGGTAGTGCTGTTCGGGCCCAGCGACCCGGTGATCTGGGGGCCGTGGCCACAACATGGAACGTTCCACAACAGCCCCTACCCCGGGGCAGGCTCGCACACGACCGGCAACGTGCAACTGCTGCAGGTACCACACGACTGCATTGGCGCACGCAGCTCAGCTTGCAAGCAGGCCTGCAACGGTGGTGGCGCCTGTATGACGGCCATTTCGGCACCCCAGGTGCTTGCCGCAGTCGAGCGCGCAACTACGGGCAACGCGCCTAAAGTGTGACCCGTATCCCGCATCGTCCGCGAGCGGCATAGTACATTCCGCATCGGATTATGTTGAAACCGCCGTTCGCGCGGCCCGTTGATCGTTTAAGACAAGCTTGACAGGGGATTCACCAATGACCAGATGTGTGGCCGCCGCTCTCGCGACGCTTCTTATCAGCGCCAGTGCCAACGCCGGCCTGCCTAACCCGCCTCCGACGACAGTGTCCGAGCCCGCCACTCTATGGCTAATGCTGGTGGGCGCCTCCGCCATCGCGCTGGCCGTGCGGCTGCGCAATCGCAAATAAGCTGAATTAACCAGATCGGTACGACGGCGCCTCCAATGCCGGCCGTCTCCCCATCGTGTCACCGGCCCCTGCAGAAGTCCTACTCCTTGGCTACTTTGGCGCACTGATTCTCGCCGCCGGATTAGAAGGCGTCGCTTCGCTGCACCCCCAGCGGGCGGCTGCGTGGCCGCGATGGCGCGTCAACATCAGCCTGGGCGCCATCAATATGGTGGCACTCGCTTGGCTGTTGCCACTCCCCTTGATCACGCTGGCAGCAGCACGGCACGGCGAACACACCGGGCCATTGAGCAGCCTGCCTGACTTTGCCGCCGCTGCGCTGCTGGTGCTGGCCATCGACTTCCTGCGCTATTTCAGCCACCGCCTGCTGCACGCGGTCCACTGGTTCTGGCCCGTGCACGCCCCTCATCACGAGGACCCGGATGTGGATGTGAGCACCGGGCTGCGCTTTCATCCGGTGGAGGCTATCGGCGAGGGGGCGATTCAGGCCGGGCTGGTGTGGACTCTGGTGCCGTCGGCGATGGCGACGAGCGTAGCCGCGGTGGTCTTTGCGCTCAGCAATTTCCTGACTCACGCAAATGTGTGTCTACCGCGTAAGGCGGAGCGCTGGTTGCGGGTGATATTGGTTACGCCCGACGTTCACCGCGTTCACCACGCGGCGCACGCGGCCGACGCCAATCACAATTTCGCGGCACTGCTCACCGTGTGGGACAGAATGTTCGCCACCTACCAAGCCCCGGCAGTGACGCGCAGCGCGGGGCAGACGTACGGGATTGCGGGCGCACCGACGCACCACAACGCAGTGCTGCGCACCCTGTGGCTGCCGTGGAGGCTTTACCAGCACAAACGGGAGCGCCCGAGGAAGCCAGACTCGGCCTGATCGTACAGCTAAGCCGGGGGGGCCGGATCAGGCGGCCGGAGGCCACCGGCTGGTCCGCGAATGTACGAACCCGCCTCAAGCCATCGCGTATCGCGGGCCTACTTTTTCCAGTGGATAGTGACGGGCATCAACAGTTGCGGCGTCTCAACGAATACCTTGGGCGTGGACATACTTACCGTCGACTCGCCTTTGCCAACAACCTGTCCCGCCGAAGAGCGCGCGGTAATAAACACCCGGCTGCCCTCGCGGCGGGCATCAAATTTCACCATACCCAAGCCGTCAACGTTAACCGCCCCGATGGGTGTGGAGGCCGCGCTGAGGCTGGCGACCGATATGCCCGTACTCAAACTGGGCAAGGCGGCGAATGCGGGCGCAGACACCAACACAAGCACAGCCAACAATGAACACAACCGTTCCCTGATCATCACGACACTCCTGAGCATTTATCTTATTGACCTGACCATACCCCCTCAGCCGACCGGTTTCGAGGAATCAAGCACGTTTTTGACCCAAATCCACGTTCCTTCACCGCAAACGCCGCCTCAGTCGGCCGCGCCGATACCGGGCGACATCAAACCACGCGTCAGTCGGCCCAACTCAGCCATCGCTCCGCCTGTAATTAGTCGAAGGGCAACGTCACCGGGCGCACCCGCCGGGTTGAACCGTCAGGCAACTGAACCTGCATATCGCCGGCGCCTGCCAGTATCTGTGTGTCCAGCATTGCCAGACCCACATTGTGTTTGAGGCGGGGCGAGTACACGGCGCTGCTCACATGGCCTGCCGACTTGCCACCGCTGCTCACGGGCCACCGGCAAGCGGCCGGCGGCACCGGCTCGCCCGGCAAGCGCACCGATACGATACGTCGCGACTGGGTCGCCTCGCTCTGCCCGGCCAGCGCCTCACGGCACAACACCTCGCCTGTGGCAGGAATATCGCAGTACTTCTCCAGCCCGCATTCGTACGGGTTGTGCTCACGGGTCATGTCGCTGCCATAACTGAGCAAGCCGGACTCGATGCGCTCGATAACGTTCGGACAGCCCGCCCTTACCTGCAGGTCCTCGCCGGCTTCCATCAGCGTGTCCCACAGACGATGGCCCAAGCGCGCATCCGGCAAATAAATTTCCACCCCGCCCTGCTTGCTCCAGCCGGAGCGTGCAATGAGCATATCCAGGCCTTCCCAGGGCACGGTGACAAAGCGGAAAAACCGCAGCGCCCGCATCTGCTCACCAAACACACGGGCCACCAGATCAAACGCCTTGGGCCCCTGCACCGCCAGCGGCGATACGTCCGGCTCGAACACCTTCACATCCAGCCGACGTCCAACCGCCAGCCCGTGTGCCCATAGCACCACATCAGAATCGGCGACCGACACCCAGTACCGATCCTGCGCCAGTTTGAGAATCACCGGATCGTTGGTCATGCCGCCGTTCTCATCCACCGTCGGCGCGTAGACGCACTGACCGATTTCGCAGGGCGCCAGATTACGTGGCGTCATCATCTGCGCAAGGGTAAGTGCATCTGGCCCCAGCAGTTCCACTTGGCGTTCGCATGACACATCCCACACCTGCACATGCTCCAGCAAGTGGCGATAGTCGGCCTCCATCGACTCAAACACGGTGGGCAGCAGCATGTGGTTGTACACGGTAAACGCTTTGCAGCCCGCCGCCATAACACGCGCATGAAACGGTGTTTGGCGCAAGCGATGCGTTAACGAGATTGCAGGTGCATTCGATGTTGTCATTATTGTCCCCCAACCATGCATCGCTCGATTTTGTAACCGCGCCTGACACCCAAGTACACGCAATGCACACTTTCACTTTGCCGCACGCTAAGGGCTGCCCAGCGCTTTGTCAATCACCTCGGTTCAGTCCCTTCATTGACAGCCTTCACTGCGTTCCCCTACCCTCATTTGCAGCAGCAACATCCGGTGGGGAATATGGAAAAAAACTTCAGCGCGTTCACGCCCAACGCGGCCAATTTTGTGCCGCTGACGCCGCTTTCTTTCCTCAAACGGACGGCAGACTTGTTCCCCTCACGGATTGCCACCCGCTACGGCACGCGTGAATATACCTGGGCACAGGTGTACGAGCGCACGGTTCGCCTTGGCTCGGCGCTTAGCCGGCATGGCATCCGTGCCGGCGACACCGTCTCGGTAATCGCGCCCAATATCCCTGAGATGTTCGAAGCGCATTTTGGCGTCGCCATGGCCGGGGCCGTCCTCAACGCTATCAATGTGCGTCTGGAGGCGCAGACCATTGCCTATATCCTGCAACACGCCGACACCCGCGCCGTCATCACCGACACGGCGTTTGCCCCCAATGTGCGTGAGGCGCTGGCGAGCATTGATGCCGACATTCTGCTCATCGACATTGACGATGCACAGGGACCCGGCGGGGAACGCCTGGGCGAAATGGATTACGAAGCATTTCTGGCGCAAGGCGACCCGGCGTTTGACTGGCAGATGCCAGCGCAGGAATGGGCCCCGATTGCGCTGAACTACACCTCCGGCACCTCAGGGCGCCCCAAAGGGGTGGTCTACCATCATCGTGGCGCCTATCTGATGGCCATGGGCACCGCGGTTGCGTGGGAGCTGCCGCAACACCCGACACACCTTTACATCGTGCCCATGTTTCACTGCAACGGCTGGGGCCACGCGTGGGCTATGGCCATGGTGGCCGGCACCGTTGTGTGCCTGCGCGACATTACAGCGGCCAACATCTTCAACGCCATCGCCGAACACAAAGTTACCCATTTTGGTGGCGCGCCGATTGTGCTTTCGATGCTGATTGACGCCAGCGAGGAAGAGCGACGCGAGTTCGATCATCCCATCAAAGTCTTTACCGCTGGCGCGCCGCCGCCCACCGTAGTGTTGGAGAAAACCCGCGCGATGGGCTTTGATGTGATGCAGGTATACGGGCTCACCGAAACCTACGGTCATGTTACCCAATGCCAGTGGCGCGAAGAATGGGATGATCTGCCGTTTGAGACGCAGGCAGAAAAACAAAGTTGCCAAGGTGTGAGCTTCCCGATGTTCGAAGGCGCCCGCGTGGTGGATCTTCAAACGCGCGAGCCCGTACCGCGTGATGGCAAAACGGAAGGCGAGATCGAATTGCGCGGAAACTGCGTGATGTCCGGCTACTATAAGAACCCCGAGGCGACGGCGGAGGCCTTTGCCGGTGGTTGGTTCCACAGCGGCGATGCTGCAGTGTGGCACGAGAACGGCTACATCCAAATCAAAGACCGTTTGAAGGATGTGATTATCTCCGGGGGCGAGAACATCTCATCGGTGGAAATTGAGGGCGTGATATACCGCCATCCGGCTGTCGCGGCGGCGGCCATCGTCGCGCGACCGGATAAGAAGTGGGGTGAGGTGCCCTGTGCCTTTGTCGAGTTAAAGCCGGGCGCGCAGGTCAGCGCGCAGGAAATCACCGATTTTTGCCGGCAACATCTGGCGGGATTCAAGACCCCAAAACATGTGGTGTTCTGCGAACTGCCCAAAACCGCGACCGGCAAGATTCAGAAGTTTGCGTTGCGCGAGCAGGCGAAAAACGCCTGACCGCAGCCCCGGGCATAGTGCTCACGGCGATCCGCTAAGCACCACTCAGATGCGCCTGCATCACCGCCAGCCCCTCAGCGATACCGCTGCGCCCAAAGCCGATGCGAAAATGATCTGTCGGAGTCTCACCGAGCGCCGAGCGGTAGACGCTGGCGGGGAGCAGTAGCACACCGCTGCGCTCCACCAGATCGCGCGTGAACGCCTCGACGCCGTCACTGCCCAGATAGCGTGGAAAACCCATGCAACTAGCATCCGGCTGCCGCCAATCGAACAGATCACCGTGACCTGCAAAAAATGCGTTCAGGTGAACCAGGTTCTCATCAATGATCGCGCAGTTACGGGCAAATATGCGGTCACGATTGCGCAGCGCAATGATCGCCAAGCGTTCGCTGGGCCCGGAGTTGCAGATGGAAAGATAATGCTTGATGCGCTCCATCCTTGCGAGCAGTGACTTGTCCGCACAGGCGATCCAGCCAATCCGCAAACCGGGCAGACCATAGGCTTTGGAGGTCACATCCAGCGACAGGCCGCGCTCGTAGACATCCGCCACCGGAGGGCGATAAGTGGCATCACCGGGCCCCAGACCGCGAAAAATCTCATCGCTCAAAATGTAGATGCCATGCTTGTCGCACAGGGCTAGCAGCGCGTCGAAGCGGTCCTGTGGCAGATTGGCGCCGGTGGGATTGTGTGGGAAATTCATGGTCAACAGACGAGTGTTTTTACGGATGGAAGCGGCGACCTGATCCACATCCAGCGACCAGCCATCGTTCGGGTCCAGCGCCACCGCGCTGGCCTCGCAAATACTGACCGGCAGTGTTTCGTGCGACTGGTAGTTGGGGGTAATTACGATGGCATGCGAATCGGGTTCCAGCAACACCTGATTGGCGGCATAAATACCTTCGCTGGCGCCAGCGAAACACAGCACTTGCGAAGCATCACGCTGGGTGAAGTTCCGGCTGATACGCTCGCGCAAATCGGGCGCGCCGAAGGTTTCGGTATACCCCAGCCACATGCCTTCAAACGCTTCGCGTTCCTGCTCGGTGGCCATCTCAAGCAATTCGCGCAGAGACATACTCTGCGCATCCGAGGCGGTCATGTGATAGCGGGCTTTAAACTCCCATTTGGAAAAATGGGTTTCAAGCTTGAAGTCGGGCAGTGTGGTCATGGTGCGATGCGGTCCTGGTGAGAACATCCGGCGTGACGCGTACGCGCCATACTTATCGAGATACGGGCGAGCGAAGCCGCTCAGGGCAGTTGCGAACGATAGTCCCGCTTGATCACCTCACCTGCCTTGATCACGGCGGCGACGCTCGCCAGCGCCGCGATGTCCCGCAATGGATCACCCTGCACCGCCACCATATCGCCGTAGCGACCCGGCGCGATGGCGCCGACGTCATCCTGTGCTCCGATGGCCTCCGCGGCAAGCGAGGTCGCCGCCTGGATCGCCTGCATCGGGCTCATGCCAAAACGCACCATGCGAGCGAACTGATGTCCGTTGTCGCCGTGCGGGTAGACCCCTGAATCGGAGCCGAATACCACCTTAACGCCAGCTTTGACCGCGCGGCGAAAACTTTCGCGCTGGATCGTGCCAATCTCGCGTTCTTTGGCCAGTGATTCGGGCAACACGCCGTTTTTAGCACCTTCCGCCAACGTGTACTCTGTGTTGTAGATATCCATTGACAGATAAATGCCCGCTTGCTTGGCCATACGAATAGCCTCGTCATCCAGAATGCTGGAGTGCTCAATGGTACTGACGCCGGCACGAATTGCATTCTTGATGCCTACAGTACCGTGCGCATGCGCGGCCACCTTGAGCCCGCGCATGCGCGCCTCCTCGACGAGGGCGGTGAGTTCCTCCACCGTGCCCTGGGCGGCACCGAGTGAGGTGCCTTTGGAGAACACGCCGCCGGTGGAGCAGGTCTTGATCAGATCCACGCCGTATTTAATGTTGTAGCGAACTTTGGCCCGCATCGCCCAGGGCCCGTCAGCAACGCCGGCACCGGGCATATTGAATTCATCCGGCAACAGATTCTGGTCCGAGCAATGCCCACCGGTAATCCCGACCGGCGTACCGGCCACGTACATACGCGGCCCAGGCACAACGTCGCGGTTGATTGCGTTACGTAATGCAACCCCAGCGAAACTGCGCGAGCCGACGTTGCGCACCGTGGTAAAACCCGCCAGCAAGGTCCGCCGCGCGTTCTTCACACCAGTAATCGCACGGTCCTCATCGGTGATACCCAACCCCCGGTAACCGCCCTCGGTGGGGTCGGAGGTCAGGTGGGTGTGCATGTCGATTAGCCCGGGCAGCAACGTGTGGCCTGACAGATCAATACGAGTTGCCCCATCGGGCGCTGCGATGGCATCCGCGCTCACCTGCACGATGCGACCATCCACCACCAGCACAAATGGATGTTCGACGACAGTACCTGCCAACACATCCACCATACGATCTGCAGTGATCAACGCATCCGCAGCCCAGGCATTGCCCACGCACAAACCCGCGATCACCACGGCACATCCGCGAAATGCTGCTTCCCGAAAGGCTAGTTGCCCAAACGTGAACCCGAAAGAAACTTTGATTAGTGTTCTGATCGTCCTGCTCCCGAAACGGCCCGTTGCGGCCGGGCAATAATCCTGCGCCCAACAAGTCGCCGCAACGCTCAACACGCGCGGGTACATCAGGATCATACAGCACCGTGCGAACGTGGCGTGGCGTGAGCCTATTGCTTGGGCACAACCTCGGCGCCCAGCGCCTCCAGCTCATCGTCCACTATTTCGGCCGGAAACCCCGGCGCCAACAACTGGATGCCGCAGGCCTCTTCCAGCCGTCTGACGATATTAGGCGACAGCTCGCGTGATCCGTAGCGCTGCTCGCCATCCTTGAAAATGCTGAGCAGGAGCGGCGAAATCTCAAGCGGCGCGTTATGCCGCTGCGCCAGCGCGTCGAACAAGCCAACGTCTTTTACCACCAGATCCATGGTAAAGCTGATGTCGCGGCTACCGTTGAGTATCACCTGCGATTCGGTTTCGTGCACAAATGAATTCCCGGATGAAATCCGAATGGCCTCGTAGGCCACGTTCAAATCCATCCCAGCCAATTTGGAGACGGTAAGCGCCTCGCCCAGGGCTGCCAGATGCACACTTGCCAGATAGTTGGTGACCACTTTGAGTACCGAAGCCGAGCCTAATGGACCGGCATGCAAAATACGCCGCCCCATCGCGGTGAGCACCGGCAGCACCTGCTCGAACGCCGCGCGGCTTCCGCCTGCCAGGATGGCGATATTGCCAGTGGCGGCACGATGGCATCCACCCGATACCGGGCTGTCCATCGGTTGCGCCCCGGTGGCGCTCACCAACGCACCAATGCGTTTAACCTCAGCCTCATCGGTGGTGCTCATCTCAAGCCACACTTTACCGGCGGACAGTCCGGCCACCACCCCATCGGGGGCTTCCATCACCTGCGCGCAAATCGCGGGAGACGGCAAGCAGGTGATCACCACGTCCACCGCCGCTGCCAACGCGCTGGGGCTTTCCGCCCAGCCAGCCCCCGCATCCAGTAGCGTCTGTGCCTGAGATTTGTCGATGTCGCGAACGGTTAACTCAAAGCCGTTCCTGAGCAAACTTCCAGCCAGTTTGGCACCGACATTCCCTAAACCAATAAATCCGATTTTCATCTGCCCGCCTCCGGCACCAACTTCTATTTGGGCGCCATTATGCTGGGCGCGAAACGGCAGGGGAAGGCGCACGCAGCAGGTGCGCCTCAGGCCCAACACCGGGGCGGCTTAAGGCAGGTCGAACTGCACCTCCAGCGACTTGACGGAAAAGCCATCCCACCAGAATGTCTCGCTCGCGCAGGCGGGGCGCGGCCCCACGGTCCACACGAATTGATTACTGCCCGGCTGCAACAACGCCGGGTCCAGTGGCATCGAGAACGATGCCCAGCCGCCTGAGCCACAATCGGGCGGCACGTCGTCGTCCACCTCGTACTGGTGCGGGCTCACTTCCATCTGCGCCGATCCATTGATGCTGAGCAACACCTGCCCCCGCATCGACCCGTGCACCTGACCAAACAATACGGGGCGCGTGCCTACCGCGGGCAGGGCGATGCTCACGGCAGTCGAATCCCCAATCGTGCGATCACCGTTCGCCTGCAGGTACACCAACTGTTCGGTTTCGAATGCGCGATAGCGCCCAACCACCGGTCCGGTGAAGCGGATGTTGTCCCAGTGATACGTGTACAGGTCGAAGTTGTCATCTTTCTCTGGCGTGTAAGCATGCGTTTTAAACAGCACAACACCACGGGTAAACGGCAGACCACCCGGCACCGTCACGTCGTAGTGATCCGGCGGCATGCCCTGCCCCTGCACGGTCCAGCGCAGACGTCCGTCCGGTCGCAAGGCAATACGCATCGAGCGGCGAATGGTGCGGTCCTCCAGGGCCGGGTCATCCGGGGCAATAAAACGCCAGTCCCGCCAGTCTGATTCGTTCACCAGCCAACCGGCTGGCGCGATGTCACCGCTGCCGACGCGGATCGCGCGCGCACTGTTGGGAGTAAACTCAAACACGATGCGCTCGCGCGGGTAGGTTTCATCAATCGGCAGAAAATCACTGGCGGCTCCCACGTTCATGCCCTCGCGCGGGGTGATCAGAATTTCCCACCACGAGCGCGGATGGCTGTCGTTCACATTGACATCAAACGCCAAGATGCCGCCGTTTGAAAAATCAAATTCCTGTCGCGGCCAAAAGCTGGTGACCGAATAGCCCTCCACCTCGCCCATAGAGGACATCATGTGCTGGCGGCAGATAAAGAAGCTCTCATCCGGCTGCCGGCCGCTACTGGCGTGCGAGGTGCTCACCCAGTGCTGGTTAGGATCGGGCGGCGCCGGCCCACTGCAATCATCCCCATGATCTGCAAGATACAGCGGGAACTCAGGTTGATGATCTTTTGGGTGAGTGCGGTGAGTGACCACGAAATCAAAATTTCGCGGTAGCAACGACTGCGACGGGCCCGCCGGATCCAGGCCGTCAAAGGTCTCGAGCAAAGCCCAGTTTTGCGCCGATGCCATCAGCGGCAATCCTGTTAACAGACTTAACGCCCACACCCTTGCACTACGCTGACAAATAGTTACGTTCGACATCGTTCGCCCTCCCCTGGCAATGCCTCGATTGAGACTAACAGAGCCCCTCGCGGCGGTTGCAGCGTCGCTGACAGGCGACGCCCGTCACGGCGAAGCAAAGCGCGCTAGGATAAAAACTGACAGTAACCGAACCGCCGATGAGGCGCATCTTTGCACCGCGCAGGTGAGCACCTTCGCGATGTCGAACAACTTGCGAGAATCTATCGGTGGCCAGCGTTTCACCCGGGGAGGGGCCGATGATGGATAGCCGAATTGGTAGTTTGATTGCGTTGTTTTGTGTACTAAGTCAGAGCCCGGCGCCCGTCGTTGCGCAAAGTTGGTTCGACACCTTGCCTGCGCCACTGCGCAGCGCCATTTTGTGGCAAGCCGATCACGAAGAAGGCACCGTGTGGGACTGGGAGTACGGCCCCGACGGCTCCGGCGGCGGTTGCGTGTGCAACACCGGCGGTGAGGACGTGCGCACCTTTGCGACCGAAGCCCGCGCGCACTCCGGCAACTGGGGTGTCAACGCCACCATCACCAATGCGATCCGCGCGGAGAATGGCGCTCGCGCGGTACGCCTGATGCGCTGGACCGACAAACACTGGTCACTCGGCGGGCAGCATCTGCCGGACAAAGCCTACTACAGCGCATGGTTTTACTTTCCCACCACCTACAACCCAAACAAATATGCGCCGTGGGACCCCGGCGATGGCGGGTGGTGGAATGTCTTCCAGTTCAAATCAGACGATGAAAACTGTAACAGCCAACCGATGTGGACGCTGAATATTTACCACGACGATGACACCGGCGAGATGTTTTTCTATCTGTTCACCAAAGAGAATGAGCCCAGCTCACACGACGCGTTGGTAAGAAAGGCGATACCTGTGCGCGAATGGATGCACGTGGAGGCCTACTATCACAATGCGCCGGACGGCCAGGGCCAGATTGCTTTATGGCAGGACGGCGTAAAGCTGTTCGACATTCCTGATGTAAACACCTCGCTTGGGCAGTGCGATGGCAACCCTATCTGGGGTATCGGCAATTACACCGATCACGTCGCGGGCGGGCAGGCCGAAGGCACTGCGAGCATTTTGTTTGATGATGCGGCCATCAGTACACGCAGGCTTGGGCGCGTGCTGTCACAACCCTGACGGCACCCCGCGCCGGTAGTCAGGCGTCCGGCCTCAGCGGCTGCGCGCGACCGGCGGGATCACCCGCGCCGCAGGCCCCGGCGTCAGCTGCGCATACGCGTACCTGCCGGGTCATGCAGGGGTGCCTGGTGCAGGCGCGCCGAGCGGTAATGACCGAGGATCTCCACCTCAAAGCGTGTGCCATCCACCGCCATCGTTGTGGGCACATAAGCGATAGCCACGCTGTGCCCCGTGTAGTGCGCGTAACCTCCGGAGGTGACGTAGCCCACACACGCCCCCCGGTGCATCACCGCCTCGCTGCCCGAGCAATCCACCTCGTCCGCGTCTACCACAAGCGTCACCATCTGCATTTCTACGCCCTGCTCACGTTCGCCCTGCGCGGCCTGCTTGCCGATGAAGTGGGGCTTGTCAAAGTCGACAAAAGCATCCAGGCCGGATTGTCCGACGGTAAACTCCTGACTGAAGTCCGTACTCCAGACACCCCAGCCCTTCTCCAGACGCAGCGACATCAGTGCGCGATTGCCATACAGGCGCAGACCAAGATCCTGGCCGGCCTGCTCCAGCGCTTCGAACAAACGCCGCTGGTAGGCAGCCGCGGTGTAAATCTCGTAACCGAGTTCGCCGGAGAACGAAATACGTGCCAGCAGCGCCGGCACACCCGCGACGCTTGTTTTGCGGAAATCGCGAAACTTGAGCGCACTCGCACTCACATCGTCTCGGCACAAACGGCTGAGCAGTTCGCGCGAATTCGGGCCAGCGATGCCCATGCCGTGCAGCTCATCCGAGCGATTGCGATAACTCACACCGCTATGCGGCATCTGCTGATCAAACCAGCGCCGATGAAACTCCTGTGCACCACCCGAGCCGAACAGATAGTAAGTGCTCGGGTCCAGGCAGGCCACGGTCAGATCACCGACCAACCGCCCTTTGGGGCTCAGCATCGGGGTTAGGGCCATGCGCCCAGGTTGAGGCAGATGCCCTGCCAGCAAATGGTCCAGAAACGCCGAGGCGCCAGGGCCCTTGAACTCATGTTTACTGTAGTTCGCGATCTCAATCGTGCCCACCCGCTCGCGTACCGCTTTGACCTCATCGGCCACAAAGCTGAAGGCATTGGAGCGGCGGAAAGTCGGTTGCTCATGCGCGTTCTGCGGCGTATCAGCAAACCATAACGCGTGCTCCAGGCCGAAGCCCACACCCATCACGGCCCCCCGCGATCGGAGTTGGTCGTAGAGCGCCGTGGTTTTCTGCTCACGCATCGCCGGCAGCTCTTCATTCGGGTAGGTCATCTGAAAGCGCCGGCCGTAATTCTCCGACGACTTGACGGTGCCGTACTCGCGTGTGGCGAATTCGCCAAAGCGGGCAACGTCCATCGCCCATACATCCAGTGACGGCTCGCCCTCGATCATCCACTGTGCCATGCACAGCCCAACGCCACCGGCCTGGCAAAACCCGGCCATCACACCCACGGCAACCCAGTAGTTGCTTAAACCTGGCACCGGGCCGATGATCGGGTTGCCATCCGGGCCGAACGTAAACGGGCCATTGATCACATTCTTGATGCCGGCCTGCGCCAGCGCCGGAATACGCTCGAAGGCCATCGACAAACGATCGGACACGCGGTCCAAATCGTCCGAGAGCAGCTCGTGGCCGAAATCCGTCGGCGTGCCCTCTACCCGCCACGGCGTGGCCTTAGCCTCATAGGTACCGAGCAGCAGCCCTTTGTGCTCGGGGCGAAAATAGATGTTTGCCTCGTAGTCGATGCCTGCCGCCACTTCTTTTGGATGCGCGATCAGCGCCGGAATATCTTCGGTGATCAAATAATGGTGCTCCATCGGCTGCACGGGCAGTTCAATCCCGGCCAGGTGCCCGACCTCGCGCGCCCACAAACCGCCGGCGTTCACGACATGCTCCGCATGGATAGTGCCTGCAGGGGTCACCACGTCCCAGCCGCCATCCGGACGCGGATTGGTTTCAAGCACGGGCGTATTGCGGTGGTAGGTCGCGCCCAACCGCTTTGCCGCCTTCGCGTAAGCATAGGTCACACCGGAGGGATCAATATAGCCGTCCAGCGGATCGTACAACGCGCCCAAATAATGCGAGGGATCAATCAGCGGATTCATGTCCACCACTTCGCGCAGGGTGATGAACTCCTGCTCCAACCCCAGGTAGCGCGCCTTGGAGCGCTCCTGTTTTAAGTAGTCCAGCCGCTCGGGAGTGGAGGCCAGATAGAACTGACCGGTTTGATGCAATCCAATTGATTGCCCGGACAAGGCTTCCAACTCCTGGTACAGGCCAATGGTGTAGGCCTGCATGCGAGTCACGTTGCTGTCAGAACTTAAGGTGTGAAACTGCCCCGCAGCATGCCAGGAGGAGCCGGAGGTTAACTCCGAGCGCTCCAGCAGCACGGCGTCCTTGCAGCCAAACTTGGCCAAATGAAACAAAATGGAACAGCCAACAACTCCACCACCAACAATCACCACCTGAGCGTGCGTCTGCATCGCGAGTGCTTCTCCCTTTGTCGTGCCGGTCAATACCAGGCGTCTTTTACTGTCGCTTTGCGTTTTGCAATAAACGCCTGCAAAGCCTCATCCACCGCCGGGTCGATTGGTGGCGGCACGTACTCGCGCAACATTTGCTTGAGCCTGGCGTTCGCCCGCTGCGGTGAATCATTGCTGCCCTGCTCGGTCCATTGTTCAAAACTTTCCGAGTCCGATAGCTGGGCATCATAAAATGCGGTTTCATAGTTGGCCATGGTATGCCCGCAGCCAAGAAAGTGATTGCCCGGTTCCACCTCGCTGTAGGCACTGGCAGCCAGCGCATTCTCATCGGTGGCCATGCCCTCCAGCAGACGATGCATGGCCCCCAGACGATCAGCATCCAGAAGCAACTTTTCGTACCCCATCACCAACCCGCCTTCGAGCCAACCAGCCGCATGCAGCACATAGTTGGCGCCGCCCAGCGCGGTGGAGTGCAGGCTATCCGCGCTTTCGTATGCGGCTTGCGCATCACAGACTTTGGATGCCGTGAGGCTGCCGCCACAGCGCAGCGGCACGCCCAGGCGGCGAGCGAGTTGCCCGATCGCGTAGTTGGACATGACCGGCTCCGGCATACCAAAGGTGGGCGCACCGGATTTTAAACTCATAGACGACAGAAAATTGCCCATGACATAGGGCGCACCTTTGCGCACCAGCTGACTGAATGCGCCCGCCACCATACCCTCGGCCAGCGCCTGCGCCAGCGAGGCCGCAGTGGTCACCGGCCCCATGGCACCGCTCAAAATAAACGGCGCCACGATGATGCCCTGGTTGGCGCCGCAGTAGACCTGAATCGCCTCGCTGGCCACCTTGTCGAACATCAGGGGGGAATTGGCGTTGACGTTACCCATGATGCAGGTGTGCTGCTCAAGATAGGCCTCCCCGAACAACACCTGTGCCATCGCCACCGAGTCCTCCGCGCGTTCGCGCGCGGTGATCATGCCCAGAAACGGTTTATCCGAATAGCGAATATGGCCGTACACCATATCCAGGTGGCGTTTGTTCACGGGCACATCGCACGGCTCGCAGGACACGCCACCGGAGTGATGCAGCCAGGGGATGGCACAGGTCAGGCGGACCAGGTTATTGAAATCTTCGATGGTGCCGTAGCGCCGACCGCCATCCAGGTCGCGAACAAACGGCGAGCCGTACGCGGGCGCAAACACCGTATGGCGCCCGCCGATGCGCACGTTTCGCGCAGGGTTGCGGGCGTGTTGCGTAAACTCAGCGGGGATGCTTTTGCACAACGTGCGCGCCATGCCATTGGGCAACCGTACGCGCACACCGTCCACGTCGGCGCCGGCCTCGCGCCAGATCTGCAGCGCCCTGGGGTCATCGCGAAACTCGACCCCTACTTCCTGCATGAGCCAGTCTGCATGCTGCTCCACCCGTATCAGCGCCTCCTCATCCAGAAAGTCGTAGTAGGGAATACGCCGGGTGATATAGGGTGGCGCCTGCGGTCCGGTGACCTTGGCCTGACGCGCTTTGCGGCCACCCCCGCGCACGCGGCGTCTGGAAGCGCCCGCCGAGCCGACGGTCCGGTTACTCATGGACCTGCAGAGACCGAATTGGCGAAGAACATGAGAAAAACCATGATGGGCAAGGGCCTGAATTGCTGTGGCGCGCTGGTCGCCCCAAAGGCGAGGGTGTTGCATTTATTTCGGCCACAATAGCCCTGGCCAAGCGGGGTTGTAAACGCCAATCCGATTAATTGTGGGTACCGGGGAGGCGGCGTGTCGCGCTGGGCTGGCAGCACGTCGTACAGCGGCAATCGCAGCGCAGCCTCGTGCCGTCTCGAAGATCAGCACGGCCGCAACTTGTACGACACTGAGACGATCATAGGTCCGGTCGGCTACGCTGGGCTGGATAGTGTTTGCGGCGATATCGATACTCGTCGCCCGGGTGTTCAAACCGCTGGGCCCCTCCCTCATTCTGCTGGGAGCCTGACCGGATGTAGCGGCCTGCCAAATGCCGGCAGGTGCCGCCGTAGGCGCCGCCTTGAGCCTCGGTGTTGCTTGTAGTTGCTATTGAATTAATTTAATTATACGATTAATTAAATTAATTCACAGCGAAGCTGACTTATGGCAAACAAGCGCTCAGGACCGGGCAGACCTGCAGGTTCGACTGGCGGCGATCACGTAAAGGATCAGCTCCTGCAAGCGGCGCAGGAGCTCTTCGGGGCTGCCGAAATCAGCGCCGTATCGACCAAACGGATCGCCGAGAAAGCTGGGGTAAATGCGGCGATGATCAGTTACTACTTTGGTAACAAGCGCGGGCTGTACCTGGCCATGGTGGAGCAGACCCTCGGCGGGATGATCGAGCGGCTGAGCCACACGTCGGCCGATGTGGCCATCGCCAGCTTTATCGAGGAGTACTCACACCTGTTAGTCGCCAACCCGTGGTGGCCACGCTTCATGATCCGTGAGGTACTGTTTGGCGATCCGGCGTTTCGGGCCGAATTCGCGACCCAACTAGGCACTCGTATGCGACAAACGCTGTTCACCAAGCTGCAGTCGCAGATCCACTCCGGCGAGCTGCGCGAGGACCTAAACCCTGTCCTCACCACCGTCTCGCTCATCGGGATGCTGGTGTTTCCGGTGCTGGCGCTACCACTGGCCAACCAGCTGTTGGAGCAATCCGGCATCGCGCTGGAGTCGCAGGATTTATCCACCCATGTGAGCCGGTTATTTCTGGAAGGAGCATTACCCCGATGAACATACGCCTGTTGTGTTGTGCCGCGCTGCTGCTGAGCGCCTGCCAGGCGCAGGAGCCGCCGGTGCAGGCCGTCGGCTTGCTGGAGTCTGAGCGTATCGAACTCACCGCCGACCGCTCGGAGCCGATCACCGAGATCCTGGTAGCGGAGGGCGAGCAGGTAAGGGCCGGGCAAAGCCTGGTGCAGATTAACCCGGCGCGCTTGCTGGCAGTGCGACAACAACTGCAGGCCCAGCTGGCACAGTCCGAGGCGCGGCGCGATGAACTGTTGCGCGGCCCGCGGGATGAGACGATCGCGGCCGAGCAGGCCCGGCAAAGCGGCGCGCGGCGCGAGCTGGATTATCGCAAGACCGAACTTAAGCGCATCCAGGACGTGCTCAATCGCGGCCTGGCGCCGGAGGGACAACTGGATGATGCCAAGGCCGCGCTCGACCGGGCGCAGGCCGAGATGGACGCCAGCAAAGCCCGGTTGGCGGAGCTAAAAGCCGGCACGCGCAACGAGCAGATTGCCCAGGCGGTGCAAGCCGTCGCGCTGGCGCAAGCGCAACTGCACGCCAACGAGCTTGATCTGGATCGCCTGTTGGTGCGGGCGCCGGCGGACGGCACCGTCGACAGCCTGCCGTTCGAGGTGGGAGAACAGCCGGCACGCGGACAGATCGTGGCGGTACTGCTAAACGAGGCACAGCCATACGCGCGCGTTTTTGTGCCGACGCAGATTCGCCTGCAGGTCGCGGTGGGCAGTGCCGCCGATGTCATGTTGGACGGGCGCAGCGAAGCATTGCGCGGCACCGTGCAGCGGATTGCCAACGAGGCCGCTTTCACCCCCTATTTTGCGCTGAACGAACGCGATCGCGGTCGCCTGAGCTACATCGCGGAAATCCGCCTGCCCGAGGGCGAGCATCGATTGCCGGACGGGCTGGCGGTCACCGCGCAGTTCCCGGGCCAATGAGTCAGCCGGTGATTGAGGCGCGCGGCCTCACGCGTGACTTTGGCGCCCTGCGCGCGGTCAACAATCTAGACCTGACCGTGCCGCGTGGCGAGATTTACGGCTTCCTGGGGCCCAACGGATCAGGTAAATCCACCACCATCCGCATGTTGTGCGGCCTGCTGCAACCCACCGCAGGCGGCGGTCATGTGCTCGGCATGGAGCTTGACCGCAATGCCGAGGCGATCAAACGGCAGATCGGCTACATGACCCAAAAGTTCTCGCTCTATGGCGATCTATCCGTCGCAGAGAACCTGAACTTCATCGCCCGCATCTACGCGCTGCCCGCCGCGAAGCGGCGCAAGCGCGTGCAACATCTGCTGGAACGTTTTTGGCTGACCGACCAGGCGCGCCAGCGCGCGGGCACCATGAGCGGTGGACAAAAACAACGCCTAGCGCTGGCCGCCGCGACACTGCACCAACCACAACTGCTATTCCTGGACGAGCCCACCAGCGCAGTCGACCCCAAGTCGCGACGTGACTTCTGGGAGGCCTTGTTTGAGCTGACCGAACAGGGCACCACGATCCTTGTTTCCACGCACTACATGGATGAGGCAGAGCGCTGCCACCGCCTGGCCATCCTGGATCGCGGCGTTAAGGTGGCGGATGGTACACCACAAACATTGGAGAACAGCTTAAGTGTAAACGTGGTGGAGATCACCACCGAAGACGCTGACCGGGTGCGCACGGCACTGCACGCCATCGCGCAGGTCTTCAGCATTACACAGTTAGGCCGGCGACTGCGGGTGCTGGTGGACAAACATGTGCCACAGCCGGTTGAACAGGTGGGCGCCTGGATTGGACAGACCGCCCCATCGGCTCAGATTCGCAGCGTCCAGCCCAGCCTTGAGGATGTGTTCGTGGCCGTTACTCAGCGCAGCGAGACGCCGGCATGAACGCACTAACCCGCATCGGCGCCATCATCTCCAAAGAAGTACTGCAACTGATGCGCGACCGTATGACCATCGCGTTAATCGTCGGCATGCCGCTGATGCAACTGGTGCTGTTCGGCTATGCGATCAACACGGATGTGCGGCATTTGCGCGCCGCCGTGCTGGACCAGGCAAACACGCATCTGTCCCGTCAGTTTGTCGCCGACCTTGGGGCAACGCAAGTGATCGATCTGGTGCATGCAGCAGACAGCGAGCAGGCGCTGGAGAATGCGCTGCGCACGGGCGAGGTGTCCGCCGCGGTACTCATTGCACATGATTTTGATCGGCGCGTGATCGACGGCGCAGGTGCCGCGGTGCACCTGCTGGTGGACGGCTCCGACCCGACGCTGGTCGGCGTAATCCAGCAACTAACCAATACACCGGTGCGCTTCGACACGCAACCCGCACTGGCAAAGCAACCGTTGATCGAGGTACGCAACTATTACAATCCAGAGCGGCGCTCGGCGGTGAACGTGGTGCCTGGATTGGCGGGCGTTATCCTCACGATGACCATGGTGCTGTTCACCTCCGTAGCCATTGTGCGCGAGCGCGAGCGCGGCAATCTGGAACTGCTCATCGTCACCCCTGTGAGCACCGCCGGGCTGATGATCGGCAAACTTATTCCGTACGTGGTGATTGGTTTTATTCAGCTTACGTTGGTGTTACTCACCTCGCAGATACTGTTCGACGTTCCTATTGTCGGCGACATGCGGCAGATTTATCTGGCGGCGGGCGTGTTTATCCTTGCCAACCTCACGTTAGGCTTGCTGATTTCAACCGTCGCCAAAACGCAGTTTCAGGCGATGCAGATGGCGTTTTTCGTCTTCCTCCCATCCATCCTGCTATCGGGTTTTATGTTCCCGTTCGACGGGATGCCAAGGCTGGCCCAGCAGATCGCCGAGATCCTGCCGCTAACGCATTTTCTGCGACTGATTCGTGGCATCATGCTGCGCGGTGCGCAGCTGCACGAGCTGATGCCGGAAATTTACGCGTTGGCCGCGTTCGCAGGTGCCACACTGCTTATGGCCACTCTGCGGTTTCGCAAGCGCCTGGACTAGCAGCGTGTTGAAAAAGTCTCAGCCGACGGGCTTGTCCGCGTTGTGATCGGACATCCGCTGATACTCGCTGCGCAACCCTTTCAGAATGCTGAAGCACATCACCACAATGATGAGGCAAAACGGAAAACCGCTAGCCAGCGACGCCGCCTGCAGCGAGGCCAGCCCGCCACCCAACAACAACGCGATGGCGACCAGGCCAGAGAAGGTGCACCAGAAGATCCGCTGAATCATTGGTCCTTCTACTTTGCCGCCCGCCGTAATGGTATCGAGCACCAGCGAGCCCGAGTCCATTGAGGTGATGAAAAACACCAGCACCAAAACGATCGCGACGATTGAGGTGAGCTTGGCAAACGGCAGCACCTCAAGAAACTTGAACATCGCAAGTTCCGGCTTGAACGCCGTCACCACGTCGGTGACGCCGGTGTAGCCCTGGCTCAGATACTGATCGGTCGCCGAGCCACCGAATACGGTCATCCACGCAATGCACACCAGCGAGGGTGCCAGCAGGGCGCACGCTAGAAACTCGCGCACCGTCCTGCCCTTGCTGACGCGCGCAATGAACATGCCGACGAACGGGGACCATGCAATCCACCAGGACCAGTAAAACGTGGTCCAGCCATGAAAGTAATCCGTGTCCTCTCGGCCGATCCAGTTACTCAGCGCGGGCAGGTGTTTGATGTAATCCACGGCGTTACCGGCAGTGGCCAACAACAGATCGCCGCTCGCGCCCATCAACAGCACAAACAAGAACAGCAATAGCGCCATCACCATATTGATCTCGCTCAACAGTTTTACGCCGCCATCCAGACCGCGCATCACCGAGAACAATGCGACCGCAGTCACCGCACAAATCAGCATCACGTTAATACCGGCGCCTTCCGGCAAGTCGAACAAATACGTGAGGCCTGCGCTGGCCTGCTGTGCGCCATAGCCCAGGCTGGTCGCCAGCCCGAACACTGTCGCAAACACCGCTAGAATATCGATCACGTGTCCGGGCCAGCCCCAGGTGTGTTTTCCGAGCAGGGGATAGAATGCCGAGCGGATGGTGAGCGGCAGCCCTTTGTTGTAGCAAAAGATGGAGATCGCCAGGCCAACCACCGCATAAATCGCCCAGGGATGCAGGGCCCAGTGGTTGAGCGTCGCGGCCATGCCAATTTCTCGCGCCATCTCGATGTCATTGGGGTCGTAACCCAACGGTGGCGCCAGCGTGTGCTGCACGGGCTCGAACACGCCATAGAACATGACACCGATGCCCATGCCCGCCGCGAACAACATCGCGAACCAGCTTGGATAGGAATACTCCGGGCGCGCATCCGGGCCGCCGAGACGCACACGGCCCCAGGGCGAGATAATCAGCGCCAGACAAAACAGCACGAAAAAATTGGTCGCGCCCACAAACACCCAATCCAGCTTGGTAGTGAGCCAGGGACGAAGAGAGCCAAACACGGCGGCCGCCTGCTCTGGCAGCGCAAGCGTGAACGCCACGAACACCACCACAACAGCAGCGGCGATCACAAACACTGGGTTATGCACATCCAGCCCAAACGCCTGCACATTGTCCTGACCTACCCGATAGCCGTGCCGTGGCCGCACTGTGTCGGCGCTCTTCTGACTGGACACGATTCCCCACCCCTTATGTTGTATCGCAACGTTTTTGTCGCTGCTTTTATCCGCCGAACGGCATCACAGTGCGTCGAGCAGATTAAGCACGACGCGAGCCCGCGCAAGGCGCCCGCAAACGGCACAGTCTAACCGAATCGCCACAGGCGCAGAGGTCAGTGGGCGCCGGAAGCTGGCGTGATGGGGTCGGGATACGACATAGCGCGCGCAATGCGACCGCTTACCGCATCGCCGACACGCTTTTGTGATGCAGGTCGGAGTACCGCACAACGGAAGGCGGAGAATCCCTCATCGCGCCAGTCAAGCAAGGCGCTGGGACCGGGGCAATCACGCAAGTGCGAGGCACGCACAGACGAGACTGCAACCGATACGTTGACACCCATGTATAGGAATGCAAACACGGATGTTACTGCCTTGTACGCAGCACCAGCGCGGTGCGATTGTCTTTCGGAATCTTGCTCGTCTTACACTGTTGGTGCTCGCAACCCTGGTGCTGGCCGGTTGCGGCGGCAGTAGCGACGACACTGGCGAGGGCATTGACGAGGTGCCCACCGGCGGCACACCGGGTGCAGATGCTCCCCCTGATCCCGCACCAAACCCGACACCCGACCCAGGCCCCGTCCCAGATCCAGCGCCCGCGCCTGATCCCGCACCTGCACCAGCACCCGATCCGGACCCCGCACCAGCGCCAGACCCCGATCCAGCCCCGGCACCGGGTCCTGACCCAGCGCCTGATCCAGAGCCTGATCCAGAGCCCGAGGTCATGGTGCCGCCCACCGTCACGCTCACCGATCCGTTAGACGGCGATACACTTGCCGCCTCACCCACCGCCAGCATTCAGGCCAACGCGAATGACAGCGACGGTCTAGTGAGCAAAGTCGAGTTCTTCGTAAATGGGATCTCCGTTGGCACCGACACGACCGCGCCCTACTCGATCAGCTGGGATGCCGGCGCGGGCAACTATGCGTTAACCGCGATCGCCACCGACGATCAGGGCAACACCACCATCTCAGCCGCCCAGTCGATTGACGTCATGGTAAACACCGCCCCTAACGTCGCCCTGAAAGGCTTCAATCCGGATGATGTATACGTGGGCCCCACCGACATCATGGTGGCGGCCGATGCGGCCGATGTCGAGGGCAACCTTAGTGAGGTGAGCTTCTACGCCAACGGCGACTTTATCGGCGCCACCGACACAGAGCCTTTCGAACTGCTGTGGCGCGAGCCGGATGAAGATAGCTACACCATTACGGCCATTGCCACCGATGAGTTTGGCGAGCAAAGCACCGAGAGCATCGACATCTCGCTGGTCTCCCAAGCGCCCTTCGTGCTGGATGACCAACAGATGGGCGATCCGAACACCTGCTACGGCAACCCCGAATTCACCCGCGACAACCAGTACATGACTTGGTTCGAGCCCCTCGGGCGGATCGACAACGGCCGCGAAGTGGTGCAAATGTGGCACTGTGGTATCGATCAGGAAACCGGCGACCTTATTCCGCCTGACTGCCGCGGTTTCGCAGGCTTCGAGAGCAACCTGCCAGCGCGCGCGCACCACGGCCTGAACTCCGCCGGCCCGCTGTACGTAGGCGGCAACAACGACCCCCAATTTGTGATGGTGCAACCGACCAGTCCCACCAGTGGCGATGTGACCCTGATCGGCGGGCTGTCCGACGTTGAACGCCGCGCCATCTATCCCAGTCAGGCGCCGGGTACAGACAAAGTATGGGTGTACTGGATCAAAAGCCACGGCTCCGACCTGACGCCCAGTAACGCCGAGTGGGTGGAGCTGCGCTACATCGATATCGACGACCCCACCAACGAGATTGTGGTGGAGCGCCAGGAGCGTCCGTCCACGCAATGGGCGCCGATGGACCTCACCTTCCCGCGCTGGTCATGGGATGAGCCAATTATCATCTACGGTGCCCGTGATGCCAGCGACAACATTCAGATCGTGCAACTGGATGTCTCCGACGCGATCCCGCAGCCCAAATTCATCACTAACGACTTCAGCCTGAAGACCGGTCAGTTCCCGATCATCTTCCAGGGCAGGCGCTATATTGCCTCCAGCCTGAACAACGGCACCAACAGCATGCTGTATCGCGCCCCGGACACCGGCGACATCTACTCCCCGGTGGATGCGTGGGAACCGCCCACCGCCCGCACCTTCACCGATCCGTGCCTGGCCGTGTCCAACGAGCCCTTCGAGTTCGACGGGCGTTTGTTCACCACCTACCAAGTGAACCGCTGCGGCGACGGCATTGATGTGTTTTTTACCAACACTTCGGAAATCTGGATGACCGAGCTGCTGGACGGGTCGTCTGAGCAATGGCGCCTGACCCAGGCTAGCAGCGATGTCAAAATTGAGCCGGAGCCGCTGGTGGGTAACAACAAGGCCTGGGTGTTCTATACCCGCTACGCCGAGGGGCTGAATCAGGGCAACGCGTGCTTCGCGGTACATCGCACGAGCACGCCACTGAACCAGCCCTAAGCCCTAGATCGGCGACCCTCCGGCGCGCGCCTGCAGCCGGGCCGGAGGGGGCTCTTCCCGACACAAGTGCCTATCATTGGCTAGGAGACCTTAGCTTCCATTCAGGAGGCTGGTTCTATTGAGTGCGACCTATCAATCGATGCCCCATATTTGGGGTGAGACTAAGGCCAGTGGGCGGCCCGCGACACCTTCATCGCTGGGCCCACGAATAAACAACTGAGAAGC
>CBDUQI010000059.1:0-28182 GCA_965369325.1 uncultured Gammaproteobacteria bacterium | reverse complement strand
CGTTGCGCCGGGATATTGCCATCTATCATCTGGGGCAAAAGCGCCTGTCGGTCGAGAGTATCGCGTTTGAGTGCGGGTTCTCCGAATCCAGCACCTTTATCCGCGCGTTCCGAGAATGGACCGGCGTCACCCCCAACGACTACCGCAAACGCATCTAAGCCGAGCCTCGCGCCCGACTAATCCTCAGGCAGTGCCTTGAGGTCCGGAAATGTCACCGGCTGTTTTGCCATTTGGCCCATCGCAGCTGCCGCAATCTGCTCCTTGCTGAGCATGCCTGCGTTCCAGGTGGCCACGTAGTTCAGCGCATCGGCGGTGCTGTGGTCACGCGCGTAGTTAATCATCTCTTTGCAGCCCGCCACGGCCGCCGGCGCTTTAGCGGCAATCTCCTGCGCGGTGGCCAACGCCGCCTCGATCATCCTCGCCTGATCCTCGAACACCCGATTGACCAGACCCAGGCGCTCGGCCTGAGCCGCCGGCAGGCGACGTCCAGTGTACGCCAGCTCACGCACCCAGCCCTCGGGCATCAGGCGGCACAAACGCGGAAACGTCCCCACGTCGGCAGTCATTGCCAGATTGGTTTCCTGGATCTGGAAAAATGCATCCTCGGTGCAATAGCGGATGTCACAGGCGGTAGTCATATCCACTCCGCCGCCGATCACGCCCCCTTGTACGGCCACGATCACTGGCACCCTGACCTCCTCCAGACAGGAGAAGGTCTGCTGCAGATGCTTGATATGCATCCGTAGCGCTGCCGCTGCGGTGACGGCATCCGGCGCACTGTCGTCAAACAGCAGTCCCGGCGTCTGGAACACGGCAATATCCATGCCCGCGGTGAAGTGCTTGCCCTGTGCGCTGATCACTATCGCGCGGACATCGCCACGCGCGCCCAGAGAACGAATCAGGGCCGGTAATTCCTCCCAGAAAGCCACGTTCATGGCATTCAGCTTCTGTGGCCGTGACAACTGCACATGCGCGACCGCATGCTCGATGGCGTACTCGAAGCAGGTATATGACACGTGGGGTCCTCCAGTTGGGACAGATGACTAAATTCAGAGCCGGCGGCCAGCGCATATTGTAAAGCGGCCCGCCGCCAGCGCGGCGCGCGTGACTCTACCAAATGGTTCGGATGAATACAGTCCCCAGCAAAGTCACATCAGGATGTCATGTTTTGCCTGTTTTTCCGACAGGCCGCGCACTAGCTGGCAAGCAGATGCCCAGGTTACCGTAGGTCGCCTGCGGGCTTTGCAGCGCGCACACACTGCGCTATGGGGCAAATCAACGCAGATCGGCAAGGTCAATCCGCGAGGCAAACGTGATTGGCAGGGCCGATCAAAACAGGCCGGTTGGGCGTTATCCGAGGCGGACGGCTGCAGGGCGAGGTGCCGTGGGCAAGTAGTGCGATCGATCTGCGGATGCGACATATCGCAAATTTCCGCAACAAGTGGGTTCGACAAGCGATTTATGGCGCCTCAGGGCCTATAATCGGAAGCGACAGTTAAAGCGCTGTCCAAGACAGAATAAATACAACTGTGCCCGCACACTCACTGCTGTGCAGGCATGCCGAAAACGACACTTGACGCACTGGACTGGGGCGCGTCGGTGGCACCGGCCAGCGAGCCGGACAATTGGAATTTCTGGGGGTTTTGAAATGAGACGATCACTATCGGCGCTGCGCCGAGGCCTGCGGCGCTGTGCGTCTGCGTTACTTGCCATTCCCGCCATTTGCGCACTCACCCTCGGTGCCCACAGCGCGAGTGCTCAAACCACGTACGAGTATGCAGGCGTGGTCACCGAAGCAACTGCCACCTTCGCCGTGCTTACGCCAGTCGGCACCGAGATCAACGGTGAAATCGACCTGACCTCACCAGGCCCTGGCGGCACGCTGACGGATATCGACGATTTCGAGCGCGCGCTGCTGATCATGGGTGGCTTTTGCTTTAATTGGAATGACACCTGCACCGTTGGTGCCGAGGTGCCGATTGTTTCGATTGATGCGATCAACCTCAACTTCGACACCAGCGACTTTCCGGTCAGCGGCACCATCGATGTCACCACATTTTCACCGACCTTCCAAATCAACCTGCCCATCACCCTGAACATTACCGACGGCACCTTCATTACCGACAACGTGCTCGGGCTGGTCTTCGGCACTGCCAATTTCGTCCGGGCTGACGCGCCCGACATTACACTCGACGTCACCAGTGTGGATTTCGACCCGACCGATATCGGCGCAACCAGCGCAGCTCAGGTGGTTAACGTCACCAACGAGGGCAACATCAACCTGAACGTCTCCGCGATCGATATTGACGGCACACCGGAGTTTAGCGCCACGACCAACTGCGGCGTGGTGCCCGCGGCCACCGGCTGTACCGTCACCGTCCAGTTCACCCCAATGGCGCCGGCCGGTGCAAAAACGGCGACGCTGACGATTTTCTCTGATGATCCTAACGGAGACGTGACCGTCGCATTGAGTGGCGAGGCGGTCGAACCGATAATCCCGGCCAATATCGTCATCGACACCACCAGCCTGACCCTGCCCAGCGCAATGGTGAGCGAATCCTCCTCCGGCAGTTTCACCGTCACAAATGACGGCGGCGAGCCGCTGACCATCTCCTCCATTGGGGCGGGCGGCAATCCGATTGAGGCACCGTTCTCGGCAGACGTCGACCCGTGCACCGCAGCGGCGCTGCAGGGTGGCGACAGTTGCCTGATCGAAGTTACCTTCACGCCCACGATGGTGGGTGAGTTTGGCGACACCTTCAACATCGTGAGCGACGATGCCGACCAGGGCACCCTGGAGGTCAGCGTCAATGCCACAGGCACTGAACGGTTACTGCCGCAAATTGAACTTTCTGCCAACGCCCTGGACTTCGGCACGGTTCTGGTCGGCAACACTGCCGAGCAGGAGGTGACCCTCTCAAACCTCGGCACGTTAGCGCTCAGCCTGAACAGCATCGCCATCGATCCAACTGATAGCGACTTCAGCGCCAGCGACAACTGCCCCGGCAGCCTCGCGGTGCAGGCCAGCTGTGTGATCACCCTCACCTACACACCAAGCGGCGACGGCGCGGTCAGCGCTAACCTGAATATCGACAGCGACGATCCGAACATGCCGAACGAATCGGTCCGGCTCGACGGCAATGGCGAAACGCCATTGCCCGACATTCAGCCAAGCACCACGGCGCTAGACTTTGGCACCGTCACCCAAGGCCAGTCCTCCGCGTTACCCGTCACGCTGACCAACGTGGGCACCGCTGTCCTTAGCCTTACCAGCATCAGCCTTAGCAGCATCACCATCGCGGACGGCGACTTCACCGCCACCGACGACTGCGGCGACTCGCTGGGCATCGATCAGAGCTGTACGGTTACCGTCACCTTCGCCCCCCAAGGCCAGCTCGCGGCGATGGGTGAGCTGGTTATCGTCAGCAACGATCCGGATAACTCCCCCCTGACGGTGACGCTGGACGGTGTCGGCACAGCCGAACCGGTGCCGGCAATCGAAGCAGATCCGGCTGCGGTCACTTTCCTCGACCCCGTCGTGGTGGGCGACAGCGTCACCACCGACCTTACGATCAGCAACAACAGCGACAGCACGGGCGACCTCATCATCGATACCGTGTCACTGAGCGGCGATGATGCCGGGCAGTTCGCCCTGGTTGATGCCTGCGCCAGCAGTGTGCTGGCGCCCGGGGAGTCGTGCATCATTACCGTGCAATTCAATCCGGCGGGCGCGGAAGGTGCACGCAACGCAACGCTGGACATCGCCAGCAACGATCCCGACAACGCCGTATTGCAAATCGCCCTCTCGGGAGTTGCCGATGTCCTGACACCAGCGATCACCGTCAACCAAAGCACATTGATTTTTGCCAATACCGTTGTCGGGCAAACCACGGCCGGTACGGTCTCCATCACCAACAGTGGTGACGGCGACCTGCTGATCAATACCATTGGCAGTGCTGCTGCTCCCATCAATGCGCCGTTCTCGCTGATGAGCGAGGATTGCACGGGAACAACTATCGCGCCAGGCGGTTCCTGCACCCTGAACTTCGACTTCTCGCCCACAGAGGTCGAGCAGTTCGTGCGCCCGTACGACATTCTAAGTAACGATCCGATCAACCCATCGATTAACGCTACGCTGGAGGGCAACGGTGTGGTCATGCCGGCGCCCGCCATTTTGGTGGCACCGGATAGCATCGACTTCGGCACGCTGAATCTCGGCGAGATGGCAACGGCGCAGGCGACCGTCACCAACAACGGCGATGCGGACCTCACCGTGGATGCGATAAGCATTGATCCGGCGGTCGACTTCACCCAAGACAGCGACTGCGCCGTACTGATCCCAGGGAGCAGTTGCACTATCACCGTGACGTATCTTGCCAGCACAGCCGGCGCTATCACGGCAACACTCAACATCGACTCGAACGATGAAAATAACCCGCGCAGCGAAGTGGCCCTGAGTGGCACCGGCTTCGTCCCGGCGCCGCAGATTGAGATTTCGCCCGAGACACTGGCGTTTACGCCGCTGGTAGTCGGCGACAGCGCCAGTGGGGACATTATCGTCAGCAACAGCGGCATGGCCGACCTGAACGTGACCGATGTGCAATTAAGCAACGATGCGCTGGCGCAGTTCAGCCTGGACAACGGTTGCGCTATCCTCGCCGTGGGTAACGAATGCACCATCACAGTCACCTACACACCGAGTGCAGAAGGTGATGCCAGTGCCACGGTCACCATTAATTCTGATGACCCGGACCAGCCCAGTCGCAGCGTCGCAATCAGCGCCAGCGCCACCGCGGTGCCCACCGCAGTCGCCGCAATTGACTTGTCTCAGGCAGACTTTGGCACGTTGGTGCTGGGTGACAGCAACACGCTGCCGATCACTATCGCCAATGCGGGCTCGTTACCACTTCTGATCAATAGCGTTGTACTGGGGGGCAGCAACATGAATGACTTTTCTGTTGATGAGACGTGCAACAACATCGTAATCAACCCCGGAGACGCACCGTGTGTGGCCACGGTCACCTTCACGCCTCAAACCGCTGGCAACAAATCCGCCACGCTCACCATTAACAGCTCCGACCAGGCGGCGCCGGCACAGGTAGTGCAGGTAAGCGCAATCGCCGATCTGGTGCAGGCACAGATCGAAACCGGGGGCAGCGGCAGCGGCATCCACCCAGGTGAGCTACTGGCCTTGTTGCTGAGTCTGGGCGTCGTATTGCGCCGGCGGCTTCGCCGAATGCTGCCTGCGCTGGCAGCGGGCATACTGATGGCCTCCGGTGCGATGGCACAGGATGAGGGCAACGGCGGCAAGCGCTTTTACCTCGGCGGCGCCGTGGGCAGCTCCGACGGGCAGGCGGATTCGTTCACCATCTTCCAGCGGCTTGAAGGCGCCGGTGCGAGCATTGGCCAGTCGGACGTGGACGATACCGACAGTGGCTACAAGATCTTCGCGGGCTACCGCCTGAACGAGTTCGTGTCCTTCGAACTGGGCTACGTTGACCTGGGCGAGGCGGATATCAACATCAACTTCTCAAGCGTCGACCCGGGTGCGGTGGATCAATTGTCCCAAGTGGTCGCGCAGAATCTCGCGCTCCTGGGCCAGGGCATCACCGCCTCCGCCATGCTGCGCCAGAGTTTTGCGCAGAACTTTGGCGTCTACGTGCGCGGTGGCCTCATCGCTTGGGATACCGACACCGAGCTCACCACCATTATCGGCGGCACCAACACCAATCTGGGCCGTGACGACAGCGGCACCGATTTTGCTTTTGGCGTGGGCGTGGACGCACGGCTTGATGGCTTTACCGTGCGCGCGGAATGGGAGCGATTTGAGCTGGGTTCCTCCGATGCGGAGCTGGTATCCGTGGGCTTCAGCGTGGGCTTCGGCGGCCACTGATCTTTACGACCCGTGCCGGTGCGCTATCCACTGTCGGCACGGCGCAATGGAACTGATTTTCTGACGATACGCACAAGGGGGATTTATGAACTTGCGTAATCTAATGGGTACCGTATCGGTAGCCACCGCACTTGCTCTGTCGATGCAGGCAAATGCTGAAGTTTTCACCTACGGCGGCGAAGTAACCGAGGCGACGGATTCGTTCGAAGTACTAACGCCCCCGGGCACTATTACGAGCGGCTCCATCGATGTGGTTAATCCCGGCGTTGGCGGCACTGTAACCGATGCCGCAGACATCTCGGCGATCGAAATCAATGTGGGCGGTTTTTGCTTTGCATTCAACGTCACCTGCGCCAGTGGCACTCAGGTGGACATCACCTCCATCGACGGCGTGAATATCGAGTTCAACGCACGCAATGCGCCCTCAGGCGGCACCCTGGATGTGACCGCTTTCTCCAACATCTTCCAGCTGGACCTGCCGGTATCACTGGACCTCACCAACAACAGCTTCGGTACGGCCGTCGAAGGCCTTGGTGTAGTCAATGGCATGGCCATGTTCTTTAACAACGAGTTGGACTACAGTGGTGAGATCACCAACTCCACCGGCTCGTTCGAGGTACTGACCCCGGTCGGCACGCCGATTGAAGGCACCTTCACGATCACTAACCCCGGCCCGGACGGCACCGTGACCGATACCAATGACGTCACCGCCATCCTGGTTCTGCTGGGCGATGGGTTCTGCTTCACTTTCAACTCCACCTGCCCGGTCGGCCCGGCGCCAGTAGATGTCCAGAGCATTGACGCCATCAACCTCACCTACGACGCTGACGGCCAGGTGTCGGGCGGAACGCTGGACACCACCTTCTTCTCATCCATCTTCCAGCTCGCCCTGCCATTGTCTCTGGACCTGAGTGCCGGCACCTTTATCAGCGACAACGCGCTGGGCATCGTCTCCGGTGATGCCGCCTTCGCGGGCGATGATGATGGTGACAAGCTGAGCAATGCTCGCGACAACTGCACAGCTGTCGCGAACCCCGATCAGGCAGACGCGGATGCGGACGGCATCGGTACCGCCTGCGACGGTGATCTGGACAACAACTGCACCACCGACTTTTTGGACCTCGCTATATTCAAGGGGCTGATCTTTACGGCCGACCCACTGGCCAACTTCGATGGCATCGGGAATGTCGACTTCCTCGACCTGGCCATTCTGAAGTCATTGTTCTTCCAGGCACCAGGGCCGAGTGGCCTCGACAACGCCTGCTAAACTAGGCAAATCACTAGCATTTCGGCCGGCTACCTACGGGTGGCCGGCCGCTCTTTGGGTTAGCCGTTATGTAGATACCGAACATAACGGCTTGTGTTAACCTAAATACCGTTCGGTCTGCCCCACACGCAATACCGAACACAAGAATAAAGATTACACTGAGGGGACTATTTCAATGACCAAACGCAACCTTTTTGCGGCGTTGGCGCTAGCAGCGGCACTCCCGTTCGCAAGCAACGCCACCGCTGCCACTTACGACTACGCGGGCGAAGTTACCGTTGCCACCGGCACCTTTGCTGTGCTGGCTCCGATCGGCACGCCCATCGCCGGACAGATTGACATCAACTCGCCGGGCGGCGCGGGGACTGTCACAGACACCAACGACCTCACCCGCATCCTGATCAATCTGGGTGGTTTTTGCTTTAACTGGAACGACACCTGCACCGCAGGCGCCGAAGTTCCGGTAACAGCAATTACCGGCATCAACCTCACCTTTGATGGCACCGACTTCCCAATCTCAGGCACGATTGACCTTGAAGCGTTCTCGCCGACCTTCAATCTGACCCTGCCGATCACTCTGGACATCAGCTCTGGCACCTTCTCCAGCATCAATCCGCTGGGTGAAGTCTCAGGCACCGGCAACTTTGTCGCTGCTGCAGTGCCGGTACCGGCTGCCGTCTGGCTGTTCGGTTCGGGTCTGTTTGCGCTGTTCGGGCTGCGCCGCAAGAGCGTCTGAGCACGGGGCCTGCTTTGGGCCCTGACCGACAAGCAACAAGCTCTGAAAGCCCCACTTCGGTGGGGCTTTTTTGTGGGTTTCGACAAAACTTGTTGGTGCCGGCAACGCCAACGCCCGCCGCTGCCGATTTTGGACATATGTAAAACCAACGCGCCAAATGACTGATTTTATTGTCAGAATTCTTTACAACGCCTTTTTCAGCGATCAGATTCGGCACAACTATCTAGCTGTTTTTAATCAGAATTCAAATCTTGGCCCGTATCTTGCTTTATTACGGACGGGAAACGGCATTCGTTTTGGTTTTTTTGCCTCCCAAAACGTTCCAGATGCCGGTATGGAGATAGAAATACAGATGAATATTAAGAAAAATTTTGGCGCGATCGTTAGCGCCGGTGTGCTGGCCCTGCTGTTTGCAGGCAACGCATCAGCGGTACCGATTTCGTTTGACTACGCGGGCTCTTGCCTGACCAATTGTGGTGTCCTGGGGCTGGCAACTAACGGTGCAGTGGGTGGCTTTCTTGACACCGACAGCGCAGTGCTCGCCAGCAGCCGGGTTGAGTCTTCAGATGTCGGTGGCTTTGCATTCAGCTTCGGCAACTACTCATTCGACTCAGGCACCGCTCAGATTGAGACGGCCAACCTGATCATCAACGCCGCAGGCGACGGATTCGCGTCTGGTCGTATCTTTATCCGCGATTTCAGCACCAACACCCTGCTGGTGGCGTTTGAATTCCTGGATTCCTGGTTGTTCACCGATTTCATGGGCGTTGCCTCTGGAACCGGCTCGTTCAACCTGCGTGCACCGCAGGTGCCAGAGCCGGCAACCCCGGCACTGTTCGCCCTGGGCTTGCTGGTGGCTGCCGGGTTCGCCCGTCGCCGCCGCAGCTAAGCGCGCACTACCGAAAAATAATAATAAATAATAATAAGAGGAACCCGCGGCTCCGGCCGCGGGTTTTCTCATTTGTGCAGGTTAAGAATTACTCGCGGACCGCCGCGAGCGTGTAACGCACGGTGAATGTCTCTTGCACTTTCAACGCCCCCAGCAACGCACTGAACGGCGTCAGCCCTAACTGCTCGTGAGTCACATCCGCCTCTCCGCTTGCGAGCAGGCGATCCGTCTCCAGCACCAGCTCGACCGGCAAGGTCAGAATCCGTGGCTCATCCAGCACGGTGACGGCCACCTGTAAGTGCAAATAAGGCGACTGCCCCGTCACGGCAACGCTGCGCACATGGACATCCGGATACGCAGCCGCCGACAGCAATGACTCACTGAGCATATTGCGAGCGGTTCCGCGACGCGCATCCTCGGGTAACTCTGCGGGAAATTCGCTGCCAGCCTGCGCGCGCGCCTGTGGGTCATCCACCACAAACGCCGCCTTAGCCGCGTGCAAAGACAAAGTAGACGCGCTCAGCGGTTGGGCGAGCAGCACCTCCCCCGACACCTCCCGGATCGTAATCACATGGTTGTGCCCCAGACGAGCCAGGCGGCCACCGCGGAACACCAGTATCTCTATCCGCGACTGCCCGCCATCTATCTGATAGCGCACCGCGTCGGTAGGGGCCACTTGCACCGGCCCGACGGCGGGCGGCTCAGGCGGCGCATTGTCCGGGGCGCTGCCGGGCAGGGCGCGGCACCCCGCTGCCAGACTCACCGCCAACCCCAGCGCCAGCCCCATTGCGTACATCCAGGCCTTGTTGTGCATCGCCGCCTCTCCTTTGCTTCACCCGCAGCCGGTCGAAGGACCGTCGCTACGTGCCCTATCTGCGCTGGTTGACGATACAATAAGCGCCGGTCCCGCGCTCGCCCGGGCGCCCGCTTGCCGAGCCACACGAGAACCCCCTACCCGAATGAACAACTACACACTTTGGTGGTTTGTCCAACCCACACACCTCGCCTGGTTCGCGCTGTTGCTCGGGCTGACCTTCCGAGGGCGTGGGCGTGCCCGCTGGTTGCTGGGGTTGGGCGGCGGGGCGCTGCTGCTGTTCGCTTTCAGCCCACTGGCTGACTGGGCGATGCGGCCGCTGGAGATGCGTTTTAGCCCGATGCGCGTGCCTCAACCTGCCGGTATTATTGTGCTGGCCGGGGCCGAGCAAGCCGCCTCGTACGAGGCCTGGGGTGAGCCGCATTTCAATGGATTCGCCGATCGCCTGACCAGTTTCGTCATCCTGGCGCAGCGCTATCCGAAGGCCCGTCTGATTCACAGCGGAGGCGGGCATCCGCAAGCCGGGGTGGCCCTGAACCAGTCAGACACGGCCCGGGCATTTTTGTTATCCGCTGGCATCGGCGCCGACCGCATCATGTTCGAGGCCGACTCCCGCAATACCTACGAAGCGGCGCGGGAGCTATCTGTATTGCTGGGTGAGGAGGCGCGCGCGCCATGGCTACTGGTCACCTCCGCGTTCCACATGCCGCGGGCGATCGGCAGCTTTCGCACCCAAGGCATCAACGCACTCCCTTGGCCCACCGATTACACGCAACACCCGGAACCCGCCCCGGCGTTGCCGCAACCGGCTCGCAACCTGGAGCGACTGGACTGGGCCGCACACGAATGGCTGGGGCTAGCCTACTACCGTTTGCATGGCTACACGCAAGAGCTGTTTCCACGCCCGTAGCCCACGCGTATCACGCCATGGCTATTGCACCAGTGGGGTTAGATTATTCAATGCCTTCACCAGATCCGGTTGCTGCTCGATCACGGCGACCAGCGGCTCATGCTTTAGTCGTTTCATTCGCGCTGGTGCGTTAGCGATCGTGTAGTTCAGGTTACGCAATCGCGCGTTCACCTCGCGCCAGCTGACGGGCATCGAGACCGGCGCGCCTGGCAAAGGACGCACGCTGTAGGGCGCTACCAGCAGGCGCCCATGACCATTTTGCAGATAGTCGATATAGACCTTTCCTTCGCGGGCCGAGACGGTGCGAGCGATGGTCGCGATTTGCGGCAATTGCTGAACGATCACCCGTGCGATCAACTCCCCAAGCGCGCGGGACTGCTCGTAGGTAAGGGCGCGGCCGAGCGGGATCAGCACGTGCAAACCGGTCGATCCACTGGTTTTGGGGTAGGCGGGCAAGGTGATCTGCTGGCACAGGACACGGATGGCGCGTGCGATCCGAAGCACATCGGCAAACGACGCGCCCTTCGGGTCCAAATCAATCACGCACCAGTCCGGCCGCTCCAGCGTGCTCATCCGGCTGGACCAGATATGCAGCGCGATGGTGCCCATATTGATAATGTAACTCAACGATTCCACATCATCGGCCACAAAGTAGTGCACGTCCCGCTGCGCTTGTTCGCTCCATAACGTCTCGCGTCGAATCCAATCAGGTACAAACGCGGGTGCGTCTTTCTGGTAAAACGATTTGCCTTCAATGCCATCGGGGTGGCGGGTGAGCACCAGCGGCCGATCGAGCAGATACACCAGCAACCAGGGGGAGACGGCGCGGTAGTACTGTACCAGTTGCCCCTTGGTGTAACCCTCCTTCGGCCAGAACACCTTATCCGGATTCGTCACCATCACCTCGCGCGATAGCGCTTGCGCTGGCGGCGCGACCGTCACCGGCACAGGCTCAGCACGGCTGCGGCGCTGGCATTCTTGCGGGCGTTTGTCATCGCGCATCCGCAAGAATACGGGTTGACGTAGTTGCCCTTCGCTGGTCACCTCTTTGTACTTTACCTCGCACACCAACACCGGCTCGCACCAGTGCCAACCGGCCCGGCTGGGTGCGCCCTGCGGGGCAGCATGGGCCGCTAGCGCAGACACCGTCGCGTGCAATTCGCCCAACGCAGCACTGGAAAACCCAGATCCGACTCGGCCGCAATAATGCAGCTCACCCTCGTGGTACTGCGCCAGCAGCAGCGCGCCAAAGCCGCTTTGCGCACCTTGCGGCTGGGTGTATCCGTTCACCACAAAGTCATCGCTTTTTTCCACCGCAACTTTCACCCAGTGGGCGCTTCGCCCGCCCCGGTAAAGCGAATCGGCAAGCTTGCCGACCACCCCTTCGAGCCCGAGCGTGGTGGCCTGCCGGAACATCGCCTCACCCTCGCCCTGGATATGCTCGCAGTAACGGATGACCCCGGCGCTGGGTAACACCGCCTGCAATAATTGCTTTCGCTTAGCCAATGCCAGCGAGCGCAGATCGTACGGCCCTAGCGCCAGCAGATCGAATGCATAAAAGCTGGCCGGCAAATGCACGCTGGCGCGCTTGATGTCGCCCGGGCGTACGAGCGAACCGCGTTTTTGCATTTGCGCGAAGCTGGGCAGGCCCTGCGCGTCGTGCACGACCGCCTCGCCGTCCAGCACCAAATGCTCAAACGGCAGTGCTTCGAGCGCGGCAACAATCTCCGGAAAAGTACCAGTCAAATCGTTGCCCGCGCGGGAGATCAACTGCCCACGGGCATCGCTGTGCTGGGCCAGCATCCGGTAACCGTCGTACTTGATTTCAAACAACCAGCGCGGGTCGGTAAACGCCGCGCTGGGGCGCGCCAGCATCGGGCTCACACTGGCACCATTCAGCCGTGCACGTCGCGCACCCAACCGGGCCAGTTGCTCGTGCAATGCTGGCGCCGGATCGTATCGCGCAACCAGTTGCTCTACGGTAAGACCACTTAGAACGGAATCCGGCGCATAGCCATCGGTACCCGCCTCATCCACATAGCCGTCAAACTCCTTAATCAACAGCCAGTCCTTAGGGCCGCGCCGTGTTTTCACCAGCGTCCATTTGCCATGCAGCTTATGTCCACGCAACTCGAACAGCAGCTTGCCATTGACCAGCCCCTCGTTCGGATCGGTGAGGGTGATCCATTCGCCACGGTCCCACACGATTACGCTGCCAGCGCCGTAGTTACCCTCCGGGATGTGCCCTTCAAATCCGGCGTAATCCACCGGGTGATCCTCGGTGCGCACCGCCAGACGCTTGTCGGCGGGGTTGGGGGACGGGCCCTTGGGCACTGCCCAGGATTTGAGCACACCGTCCAGTTCAAGTCGGAAATCGTAGTGCGTGACCCGCGCAGCGTGGCGTTGCACCACAAAATGGCTGCCGCCTGTGAGCAGACGATCGCCACCGAACGGCTCCGGCGTGCTGTCGGCCCGACGCTTGCGCCGGTACAGCTCTAGGCCATCTAGCGACTCATCGGCCATCGCGGGAAGCTTGGGAAGAATGTGAGGTTATGCTCATAAGTAACTGGTTTATTGCGCTTTCACTAAAGATCACTATATGATAGTCGGCCGTTTTGATTGTGGGAATACCTCATATGGCTGCGCGCGCAATTGCCTCGGCAACAGTTTCTTTCGGGCTGGTATCCATCCCAGTAAAGTTGTTTTCCTCGACCGAAAGTTCCCACACCATCCGATTTAACCAGATCCACAGCAAAGATGGTGCGCGGGTGAAACAACAACTTATCTCCTCCACCAGCGGCGAGCCGGTGCCCCGAGATGAGATCGTCAAGGGCTATGAATTCGCCAAGGGTCAGTACGTGCTGTTTAGCCCCGAAGAACTTAAAGCAATCGAAGCCGCGGCCACTCAGACCATTGATATTACCGAGTTTATTCCGGCCGGCAGAATTGATCGGGCGCTGATGGAAAAGGTGTACTACCTGGGTCCAGACAAAGGTGGTGCCCGCGCCTATCGGCTGCTGTCCGCAGCATTGCGCGAAACAGGTCGGCACGCCATTGCCAAGTACGCCGCGCGCGGCAAACAGTACCTGGTGGTCGTGCGCCCGCAGGATGAAGGGCTGGTGCTGGAACAGCTGCGCTATCCGCAGGAACTGCGCGCGTTCGAGGACATACCGGTGGATGAGGCGCAGGTAAAAGATGACGAGCTTAAGCTTGCCATCGCGCTGATCGAGCAGGCGGCCAGCGAGCAGTTTGAGCCGGCGGACTATCGCGATGAGGTACGTGAGCGTGTGCTGGAGATGATCGAGCGCAAGGTACAAGGCGAGGACATCAGTCTGACGCCGAGCGAGCAGCCACAGGCGAAGATCATCGACATTATGGATGCCCTCAAAGCCAGCCTCGCCGCCAGTGGCGAGGACACCACCAAGCGTAAACCCGCCAAGCGGGCGAGCGCCAAAACGCCGCGCAAGAAGGCCACCACGCGAAAAAAATCCGCGGCGAAAAAATAGCCATGCCACACTGGCCCTGACGGGCCAGAATAAGGCACAGTGCGCACCAGATGCCTGGATACTCCACACGTGAAGTTGCCGAGCTGTTGGACCTGACTGCAGCCAAAGTACGCTCATTCGCGCGTGATGGGCTGCTGTCGCCACGCCCCGAAGATGGTAACTGGTCGTTTTCCTTCCAGGATATCGTGCTATTGCGGGCCGCCAAAGAACTGGAGCGCCAGCGCTTAAGCGCGCGCAAGATCCGCCGGGCCCTGCGCGCACTGCGCGAACGCCTGCCCGCGCGGCGCCCGCTCACCTCGCTGCGAATCGCGGCTGCCGGTGATCAGGTGGTCGTGCATGAGCAAGGCCGAGCGTGGCAACCCGAAAGCGGCCAGACGCTGCTTGATTTTACCGTGGCCGAGATGGCCCTGGCAGCTGCCCCTATTGTGCAGGCGCATGCCGCCGCGCAGGCGGATACGCTCACGGATGCCGAGGACTGGTTTCTGACCGGGCTGGACCTTGAAAGCGTCGGCGCCGCCCATCAGGCGGCCGAGGCCTATACCGAAGCCACTCGGCTGGACCCGGAACACGCAGAGGCCCGGATCAATCTGGGACGCTTGGCGCATGCTCATCACGATACCCGCGCGGCCACCGCCCACTACCGCGCAGCGCTTGCCGCACAGCCCCAGCACCCGACCGCCCTGTTTAATCTGGGCGTCGCGCTGGAGGACGATAATGACCTGCCCGGTGCCATCGAGGCTTATCGCAGCGTGCTGCGGGTGGCCCCGGACCACGCGGACACGCACTACAACCTGGCCCGGCTGCTGGAAACCACAGGCGAGGCGGCCGCCGCCCTGCGCCACCTGGCGAGATATCGGGAGCTGCGATATCGCTAGGCACTCGGATAGTGCCTGCGGTCGAGGGCCCGCCCACCTCTGGTTAAGTTAAACCAGTAATCGTATTCGCGAATCACACACTGAATTCAGGAATTTTCGCAGGGCTACAGCAGCGTTTGGGTGGATTTGGGCGCGATAAACGCGATAAGGTAGGGCTTAGGGGATAATAGTTTTTCACAAATGCGGCATGGTTTCGGGCGTTTCCACGCCTGCGCCGCACAGCAAAAAAACAGGAAGCCAGCATCATGGATCTTCGTAAATACACGGGCGCGTGTCTAGCATCGCTCGTCTTCTTTTCGGCTTCGGCTTTTGCAGCGCCTTCGCTGGTCGCCGACCTGACGCCGGGACAACTGCCCGGCACCACCATTACCTTCACCGTGGATGAGCAACCGGCTGATTCATTCCTGCGCCTGCAGGTCGCCAAGACGGGTCAGCCTTTGCGCGTGATCTACGACTACACCGCCGTGGATGCGCTGAAGTGGACGCCGATGGAAGACGGCGTTTACGCGATTGTAATGACCATTCGCGAGTCTACTGGCCAGCAGGTAGTGGGCGGACGCTTTTTCATCCGCGGCGCAGCACAGCCACTGGTACGCCCGACACGCCATCCTCAGGTGGCCCTGTACCACACGCCGGCCTGCTTCGCTGGTCTGTCCATGCGGGTGAGCTACAACGCTGTCGGCGCCACCGGCGGCCAGCTGACCAACACGCTGCCCTGTGACGGCGCGGCGTCGATGAACTTTTATGTTGCTGGCATGCTGCAGGAGACGGACTACGAGATTCGGCACCAGATTCTGAGCCCGATCGGCACCGTCATTGCCAGTGGCCCGGTACGTAATTTTACCAGCGGCACCGCGGCTGACTTTGTGCCTACCGCCACCATCATCGACCCGGCCGACGCGAACACCAGCAGCGAAGGGGTCGTCATGTTTGGTACTGCGGCCAGCGCAGTACCCTCGGTCTACGCTATTGATCTGGAGGGTAACTCTCTCTGGTACTACGAGTCACCGAACGAAGGCGAAACCGGCGTGACCTTCACCCGCCCGACGAGCAACGGCAACGTGATGGTTATCGGCGCAGCCACTCCGGAAGATCGCTTCCGTGTGCGCGAAATCGACCTGGCCGGTAACACCGTGCGCGAAACCAATGCCCGCCGCCTGGCTGAGCAGTTCACCGCCAACGGCGGCACTTCCCCACTCACCACCATGCACCATGAAGCCCGCGTGCTGGAGAACGGCCAGATCCTGGTCCTGGCACACTCCGAAGTCATCCGCCCACAGGGTGGTGAGACGGTCGACGTGCTGTCCGACATCATCCTGGGCCTGGATGAGAACATGCAGGTGATCTGGCAGTGGGATGCATTCGATCACCTGGACATCAATCAGGTCGCCATCCTGGGCGAGACCTGTGTGCCGAATGGTCCAGGTTGCCCGCAGTTGTTCCTGGATGAAATCGCTAACGACTGGCTGCACAGCAACGCCATTGGCTACCGTGATTCTGACGGTGCCATCATGCTCTCCATTCGCCATCAGGATGCCAGTGTTGCCATTGACTACGCCAACGGTCTGGGTACCGGGACGGTCATCTGGAACCTCGGCAAACTGGGTGACTTCACCCTGCAGCCGGATCCGAACACCGACCTGTTCCAGAGCCATCAGCATGACAACAACTTCCTGGGCGCTGACCAGGTGCTGCTGTACGACAATGGCAATGCGGCTAACGCGTGCGTCGCCGGCACGTGCACCAGCTTCGGCAAGCACTACCAGTTGGATGAGACCAACATGACCGCGACGCTGATCAAGAACTTCCCGCTGCCTGAGTACTCAGGCGCACTGGGTTCAGCTCAGCTACTGGAGAATGGCAACTACCACTTCAACTCCGGCATCATCCAGCCCGCGACTACCGGTCGTTCGGATGAACTGGCGCCGGATGGCTCGCTGGTCTACTCCGTGAGATTCAGCTCTGCCACCTACCGCACCGTGCGCATGTTTGATCTGTACACCGCCCCGGTGTACGAGCAGCAGTAAGCGTTAAAGCACATCTGGGCGCCGCGTGCGGCCCGATGTGAGACCATAAAAAAGGGTAGCGAGTGATCGCTACCCTTTTTTTTCGCCGCTGCATCGGCGTTCAGCGTAACCAGTACATTAGCGCTGGCACCAGTAACCAGGCAACACCCTTTAGGGTGAAGAAGACGAAGGCTCCAATGCCTGCGCTCTTCAGCCAACGCCTCATCGCGCTGACATTGCCTTCGCCCAATCTGTCGGACTCTACTGCCATCGGTATCACACTCATTGGGTTGTTCACTGCACTGTCACCGGGCCAGCGCTGCGCGGCACCGGTGCTACTAGGTCTTCATCGCCGGAAAAATCGGCCACCGGCACCGCCCCGCCACGGGGCAGAATCATCGGCACCCGGCGGCGGTAGACCGCGTAGTCGGCGTGCTCGGCCATCAGATCACGTTCTTCCAGCCGGATACCCACAAAAATATACGCGCTTGTGACCAGTGCAAATACAGATGCGTCACAGTCATGCTGGGTGTGGCCCAAAATACGAACAACCAACCCAGATACAACGGGTGGCGCACGACGCGGTAGGCCCAGGGCATCACGAACTTGAGCGGTGTGTACTCACGAGCCCGATAGAAAAGCCAGGACTGGCGCAGTCCGAACAGGTCAAAGTGGTTGATCAGGCAGGTCGAGGCCAGCACCAGCAGCCAACCGAAAGCGTAGGCACTCCACAGCACGCCACGCGCAGCCACGTGCTCCAGCGACCACACCACACCGCCCAGCGGCTGCCAGGCGGCGAAGATCAGGATCAACGCGAGACTTGAAAACAACACGTAAGTACTGCGCTCCGCGGCGCGCGGGATAAAGCGGGCTAGCCAGCGCTTGAACACGGGCCGCGCCATCACCGAGTGCTGCAGTGCGAACACCGTGAGCAGTCCCAAGTTGACCGCCAGCGCGACGCCCAGTGACAAGGTCGGCACGCCGTCGATGGTTTTCGGCACGCCAAAATTGCCGATAAAACCAATGGCGTAGAGGAAAGTGGCGAAGAATACCGCATAGGCGAGCAGGCCATAGGCCATCACCGCAGCGCGAAGTGGGTAGGAATTGGGCATTGTCTTGCTCCCGATAGTTTCAAAATGCGCGCGGCACACCCTGTGCGTTGCTGATGATGCGCATTGTTACCGTCGGCGCGATACGCGCCTTGACCGGGGGCTGACGGATAGATGACCAAAAGCTGACGTCGCGTAAAGGATTTGGCCGCGTGGCGCTTGTCATTCCCCGCACGGCCCACCATCATCGGTACCAAGTAGATACGGAGAGCGATTCATGACCCAGTCCCAGGCTTTGTCGACCCCGCTTGCACTTGTCGTGCGGGTCTGCGCGTGTGCATGGCTCATTGCCCTGTTCGCAGGCCCTGCACACTCGGGCGCGGCGATAGCGGCGGATACGCCAGGCGGCCCGGGGAGCCGCGCTGATGCCTTCGCGCAGCTGGGCCCATTGCTGCCAACGCCAAGCGAGGTACGCACCGCCAGCGGGGCACGCGGGCCGGGCTACTGGCAGCAACGCGCCGATTACCGCATTGATGTGAGCCTGGACGACGACGCTCAGCGCATTACGGGCAGCGAGCGCATCGTCTATCACAACAACTCGCCGCACACGATCCGCTACCTGTGGATACAACTGGATCAGAATCGTTTCCGACCGGATTCCGCCGATATGCGCTCCGCCAAGGCGCCCGATCTGGAGGAGTTCAGCTACCGCGCGATGAATTCCCTACTAACGCGCACCGAGTTTGACGGTGGCTTCACGCTGAGCCGCGTGCAGGATGCACGGGGTGCCCCGATCGCACACGCGGTAGTCGACACCATGATGCGGCTGGACCTGACCCGCCCGCTGGCGCCGGGCGAGCAATACGAAATCAACATTGACTGGTCGCACAATATTATTGATGCCCTCGCCGTTCGCGCACGCGGAGGTTATGAGTACTTTGCCGAGGATGACAACTACATTTACGAAATCGCCCAGTGGTATCCGCGCATGGCGGTGTACTCGGACTTTGACGGTTGGCAGAACAAGCAATTTCTGGGCCGCGGCGAGTTCACCCTGGAGCTGGGCGACTTTGAAGTGCACATCACGGTGCCGGCGGATCACATCGTCGCGGCCACCGGAGCACTGCAGAACCCGGAGGAGGTGCTAAGCCGGGCGCAGCGCCAGCGCATGCGCGAAGCCGACGGGGCCGATGCACCTGTCTTCATCGTGACCCCGCAGGAAGCCGCCGACAATCAATCAACACATACCGATGGCACCCGCACCTGGGTGTTTCGCGCCGACAATGTCCGCGATTTCGCTTTCGCCAGCTCGCGCAAATTCATCTGGGATGCCTGGGTAGCCGACATCAACGGCTCGCCGGTCACCGCGATGTCCTTTTACCCCAACGAAGCGGAGCCGTTGTGGAGCCAGTACTCCACCCAAGCCATCGTCCACACAATGGAGGTGTACTCGCAGTACACGTTCGACTATCCCTACCCGGTGAGCATTTCGGTGAACGGTCCCGTGGGCGGCATGGAGTACCCCATGATCACCTTCAACAAGCCGCGACCGTATCCGGACGGCACTTACTGGGATATTCGCCAGGACTCCAAGGACCACACTTGGGAGCGCTCCAAGCTGGGCTTGATCTCCGTGATCATTCACGAGGTGGGCCACAACTATTTTCCGATGATCGTAAACTCCGACGAACGCCAGTGGACCTGGATGGACGAGGGGCTCAACACGTTCCTGCAGTTCTTGGCCGAGCAGGCCTGGTCGGAAAACTATCCCTCACGCCGCGGCGAGCCAAAAGAGATCGTCGAGTATATGCTCAGCGATAATCAGGTTCCGATCATGACCAACTCTGAGTCGTTGCTGCAGTTTGGTAACAATGCCTATGGCAAGCCTGCCACCGCGCTAAACATCCTGCGTGAATCTATCCTGGGACGTGAGTTGTTTGATTTCGCCTTCAAAGAATACGCGCGGCGCTGGAAGTTCGCCCGCCCGACGCCGGCTGACTTCTTCCGTACCATGGAAGATGCCTCCGGGCTCGACCTTGACTGGTTCTGGCGCGGTTGGTTCTACGGCACGGACCACGTGGATGTCGCCATCGAAAAAGTCACGCTCTACCAACTGGACAGTGGCGAGCCGGACCGCGACAAACCCGCCATGCGCGCCGACGATGAGATTGAACCTGAAACTGTCTCGCAGCAGCGCAACCGCGGTGCCGACACACGCCTGCAGCAACACCCGACGCTGGCGGATTTTTACGACAGTTATGATGAATTCGACGTGACGCCATATGATTACGCGCAATACCGCAAGTTGCTCGACTCGCTGGATGAGCGCGAGAAAAAGGCCCTGCAGACCGACAAAGTGTTCCAACTGGTGCAATTCGCCAACATCGGCGGCCTGGTCACGCCGCTGCCCCTGCGCCTAACCTACCAGGACGGCACCACCGCCCAGTACGTCATCCCGGCACAGATCTGGCGTTGGGACTCCGCCCGGGCAGCGCATTTGTTCGTCTCCGATCAGCTGATTGAAAAATTTGAACTCGATCCACATTTGGCCACCGCCGACGCGGATACCAGCAACAATACCTTCCCGCGCCAGCCAACCACCACACGCTTCCAGTTGTTCAAACAAGCCGAAGAACCCAATCCGATGCTGCGGATGGATGAGGAGCAATGGAAAGACGACGGCGACAACTAATGCTCTCGCGCCTGATCCTTGGCTGGATGCTTGTCGTAGCAGGCCCGGCCATGGCCCACCCCGCACACGTGTGTCTGACAGAAATGGACTACAACCGCGAGACCCAAAGTATTGAGGCTGCGGTCAAACTGGTACCGGAAGATCTCGAGCAGGCGATGCGCGGGGCCGGGCTGGCAGTAAGCTCCATCGAACACACCCCCCGAATAGACACGCTTATCGGGCAATACCTGTCCCCGCGCCTTTACCTTCAGGGCGCGGACGGAAACGCCGCCCGTGCTCAGTTGATCGGCAAGGAAGTCTCGCACCGCGCGCTATGGCTTTACGTGCAACTACCCGCGCCTGCTGGCACCTATTTGCTGCACAACACGCTGCTGCAGGAGCGCACGGATGCGCAGGTCAACACCGTGTTGCTGCGCGAGCAGGGCAAGTCACTCGCCAGCCTGCGGTTTGTACGCGGCACCGGCGGGTTGGCACTGACGGTGCCCTTTGCGCCGGCGCCCGAGCGCGCTCTACCCTTATCACGATAAGCACACCTACCGGGAGATCGCCTTGTTACGTGAGCACGATATGATCGACAGTAAAGCCATGGGTCGACCCATGCATGTATGGCGCTACGGACACTACGGCCCACCGGTGCTCGTGTTCCCCTCAGCCGCTGGCATGGCCCATGAGTGGGAGGCCAACGGGATGATCGACACGCTGGCCGACTGGCTGAACGGTGGGCGCATCAAACTGTACTGCACGGAAAGCAATGTGAGTGAATCGTGGACCCGCCGCACAGACCCGGCGCAATGGCGCATCAAGCGCCACCAGGCGTACGAGCAGTACATTACCCAGGAACTGGTGCCGCGCATACGCGCCGACTGCCACACACCGGACATTCTGATTGCGGTCACCGGTACCAGCATGGGCGCCTTTTACTCGGCCAACTTTGCGCTTAAATTCCCGCACATGTTTCATTACGGCCTGTGCATGAGTGGCCGCTACGATGCCACCAGCTTTACCGAAGGCTACTCCAACGAGGACATTTACTTTAACAACCCGATGGCTTTTACGCCCAACATGCATGGCGAACAACTGGCCCAGGTGCAGGCCAATGTGCACCTGACTCTGGTCTGCGGACAGGGTCGCTGGGAGGATGGCAACATCGAGCAGACTCAGCGTATGGCCGACATTTTAAAAAGTAAGTCGATCAACCATCAGCGCGATCTGTGGGGGCATGATGTGGATCATAACTGGACCTGGTGGCGCCGTCAGGCGCGCCAGCATCTGGGTGATTTCATTCACCGTCATGGGTAAGCCCAGCATGCGTGTGTGTCCTCGTACCACCCGCGCGGGCGGCGTCTGCGCGGGCCGCAAACCGAGCGCTAGCGCCGCGCTGGCAAGTACGCTGCCCGCCTTGCTGCTGACAATGAAAGTAGGGGCTGGCGCCCCCGTTACCGCGGCCCCCGATGCACTCGTCCCTGATGTGCTCGAGAAAATTCACCAGATTCGACAACAGCACGAGGTGCCCGCCGTCGGGCTCGCGCTGGTAGATATGCAGGGCACGCTTTGGAGTGGCGCGGTGGGAGTGGAGGACATCCGCACGGGTAAAGCCGCCAGCGAGCAAACCCTCTTTCGCATCGGCAGCATTACCAAGACATTCACCGGTATTGCCATGCTGCAACTGCGCGAGCGCGGGCTGGCCAACCTGGACGATCGCATTCGCCAACATGTGCCCGGCGCATTATTCACCAATGCCTGGTCGGACTCCCATCCACTCACCATTGCCCACGTGCTTGAGCACACCGCAGGTTTCAATGACATGCTTAAAGTGGAGTGGGACCACAACGACCCTACGCCGGTCGACCTGGCCACGGCCATGAAAATCGCACCGCACTCGCGCACCGCAAGATGGCCACCTGGCACACACTCCTCCTACAGCAACAGCGGTGCGGGGCTGGCCGCGCTGGTGCTGGAGGCGGTCACCGCACAATCCTACGAGCAATGGATGCAATCACAGGTGTTTACACCGCTAGGCATGCACGACACTGGGCTGCTACTGGATCCACCCACCCAGGCACGTCTTGCCACCGGCTATGACCGCGATGCAAAAAGCGTTATCCCCTACTGGCATATGATCTTCCGTGCGTTCGGCGGCATTAATACCACACCCGCAGATATGGCGAAGTTCGTCACGATGCTGCTCAATCAGGGTGCGCTGCCAACCGCGTCCGGCACTGTGGACCCGCAGACGGAAGCCACCGGCCGGGCTCAGCCGCGTTTGCTCAAACCCTCATCGGTCGAGCGATTGGAGCAACCGCGTACGACCGCCGCCGCGCGCGCTGGCCTGCGCTACGGTTACGGGCTGGGTAACTACGCCTGGTCCCGGGAGGGCTTTGTCTTCCACGGTCACGGCGGTGACGGCGATGGTTACCTGGCGCACTACGGCTACAACCGGAATATCGGCAAGGGCTACTTTGTGGTAATCAATGTGTTTCGCCATGCCCCGTTGCGTGAATTGCGCGCATTGTTGGAGCAGCATCTGATTGATGGGCAATCCCCACCGCCCGCCGTTGCCGCCGCGCGTATGCCAACCGCCACGCTCAAGGCACTGGCCGGCACCTATCGCGAAGCCACCCAGCGTTTTTCCGGCGCAAAACCGGACACCCTGCAAATCACGGCGAAAAATGGCCGACTGTACACCCGGTACCCGGGCCGTAAGGCACGCGCGCTAATCCCGGTCGACCAGCACCGATTCCGGCGCGCCGAGGAGCCTGTGGCCAGCGCCGCGTTTTCACGCGATGCCGATGGCAACACGATACTGCAGGGCGATATGGGTAACTACGTGCGGGTCACCCCGGCAGCTGCCAAGTAAGAACTCACTCGTGTGATCCAACCCGTAGATCAATCACCAACACGTCGCGCCAACAACTGTTCGATGCGAGTCAGCGCATCCAGCAATATGCGCTCACTCGGCAGCAGCGTAATTCTAAAGTGATCGCGGCGAGTGAAATTAAAACTGGACCCCGGCGCGACCAGCACATGCTTCTCTTCCAGTAATTCGACGGCAAATTCATGATCGTCAAAATCGGGCAGCACATCATCGCGCACACGCAAAAACGCGTAGATCGATCCGGCGGGCAATTGCAAATCAACAAAACGACTGCGGCTAACAAAATCGCCAACGCACTGGCGCGCGCGATACAGGCGTCCATTCGGCCCGGTCAGCTCATCAATACTCTGGCGCCCGCCCAGCGCCGTCTGTACCGCCCACTGCCCCGGCACATTGCTGCACAAACGCAGCGCACAGAGCAGTTCCAGCGCGTCCAGATACGCCTGCGCACTTTCGCGCGCGCCACTGAACGCAGCCCAGCCAACGCGATAGCCACAGGCACGATACACCTTTGAGAGCCCACTGAAGGTGGCGCATAAGGTGTTGCGCACCAGTGACGCCATCGGTACAAACTGCGCATCGTCGTACACGATGCGGTCGTAAATCTCATCCGCCATTACCACTAGACCGTGCGCGTCGGCCAGATCCACAATCCCCTGCAGGGTGCTGCGCGAGTACACGGCGCCCGTCGGATTGTTCGGGTTTATCACCACTATCGCCCGAGTGCGCGGGCTGACCAGTGCTGCCATCTCGGCAACATCAGGCTGAAAACCGTCCCGCGCCAGGCAAGGATAGTGCACCGCCTTGCCGCCATTTAGGGTGACCGCCGCCGTCCACAGCGGGTAGTCTGGGCTCGGTACCAGCACCTCATCGCCCGGGCCTAGCATCGCGCGCAGGGTCAGATCGATTAACTCGCTCACCCCGTTACCCATAAACACATCTTCGACGCTGGCATCCATCACGCCACGCTCCTGCTGCTGCATCGCGACCGCTTCACGCGCAGGGAAGATACCTTTGTGGTGGCTGTAAGCATCCGCGTAACGCAGATTCTCGATCATCGCCAGACGCATGGTCTCCGGCGCCCGCAGCCCGTACTGCCCAGGATTGCCGATATTGAGGGAAATAATGTCGTAACCCTGACGCTCAAGCTCATGTGCTCGGCGTGCCAGCTGACCACGAATTTCGTAGCTCACATTCTGCAGAGCACCACTTGGGGCTACCGGGCGGGTGGCGATCGTCATGTTAAAGGTGCTCGTGTGCAGAAGCGGGCGCGCAGCGCCCATCGATTAGATTAGTCGGCGCTGTGCATCTGCGACTGCTGATAGTTGGCCAGGCCCACTTTTTCGATCAAGCCGATCTGGGTCTCAATAAAGTCCACATGCTCTTCTTCGTCGTCCAAGATGTGCTGGAACAACTCACGGCTGACGTAGTCCTGCACTTTCTCGCAATGCTCGATGGCGCTGCGCAAGATCGGAATCGCCTCCATCTCCGCTGCTAGATCCGCCTGCAGGATCTCCTCGATATTTTCGCCAATTCTAAGCCGCCCCAAGTCTTGAAGATTCGGCAGCCCTTCGAGAAATAATATGCGCTCGATCAGCTTGTCCGCGTGCTTCATTTCATCAATAGACTCGTGGTACTCCTTATCAGCGAGCCCTGCCAGTCCCCAGTCCTTGAGCATTCTGGCGTGCAAAAAATACTGATTGATCGCCGTGAGTTCGCCCTTGAGCACCTCATTGAGAAACGCGATTACGCCATCTTTCGCTTTCATTGAAAACGCCTTGGTAGTGGTGGGATTGAGCGCCATTTTGGTGGGGCACCCGAGAAAAGGCAATGCCCGGACGTCAGGACACGACAGTGATCGCCGGTCCTTACCGTATTAATGAGGGGCGCAGTTTAACGCGAGGCGTGCAGAGCGTTATGAGCAGCAGCAGCACCACCGCCGCGGACGCCGCTTTCTGTGCGGGCCTCTTCAAGTACATCCTGGGCCACGCAAGCACAATTGCCACAACCAGAGGCAACCCCAAGTTGATCGTGCAAATCACCGACCGAGCAGGCGCCTTGCGCGACCGCATCTCGGATCTGCGATTCGGTAATTCCCTTGCAGATACAAATGTACATGCGGCAATTATGATTGCGAATGAGAATGATTGTCAATAGCATTATGGCAAGCGCATCACTTTATATCCGCTCGGCCGGCGCACGGGCGCCCCCGCGCTAGGAGTTTTACATAACAATCAGTAGATTACTGCCATACCTCGGCGGCTCGCTGATGCCGATACCACCTTTGCTGGCAGATCAACGTGGAGCGCCGCTCAGACTGGCGGCGTACACGACTGAAGGCGACATTTTGCGTGCCGATACATTCATCGATGACGCCCGCACGCGCCGGATGGATTGCCAGGTAATCGCCTGACACTGCTCGTCCCAAGCGCGCTGAAGGGTCCTGTGGATTGGCAAGGAGGTTACGTGCCCATCACCCCAGAACTTGCTGCGCGACTTGAGCATGTCAGTGACTTGCCCTCGCCGCCGAAACTCGCGACCGAAATCCTGGCGCTGGCCGAAAACCCGGACCTGAGCCTGATCACCGTAGCCGGCGTGATCAGCCGCGATCCTGCCTTGGCCGCCAAAGTGCTGCGCACCGCTAATTCGCCGCTCTACGCTCGCCGCCGGCGCGTTGAGACGCTACGCCAGGCCATGCTGACGCTTGGCTCGCACGGCACCATCACGCTGGCGCTGAGCTTCTCGCTGCTCAAATCCATGCGGCAAGACAAATGCAACGGCATCGACTACGGCGCCTTCTGGCGGCGCAGCCTGCTCTCGGCATCAGCCGCCCGGGCGCTGGCTGATGCCACCGGGCGCGAGGATGGCGATCAGCTTTTTCTGGCGGCGCTGCTGCAAGACATTGGCATACTCGCCATCGACAAGGCCCTGCCCGAGTTTTATACCCTGGCACCCGATCTGCTCGACCATGATGTACTGGCGCAGTACGAGCAGGCACGCCTGGGCTGCGACCATGCAGCAGTCAGTGGCTGGCTGCTGGACCGCTGGAATCTGCCGCGGCAAATTCGCCTTGGTGTGCAGTACAGCCACAAACCGCGCGCGCTGGAAGCTACCGACAAGCACGCAACCTTCGTGCGCCATATCGCCCTGTCGGGCACGCTGGCCGACATCTGGTTTAAAGATGAGACCAATGAGGAGCTGCGGATACTGGCCGCGCAGGCGCGCGAGTTGTTGGCGCTGGACTTCTCCCAGGTCACAGAGGCACTGGCGGTACTGCGCGATCAACTGCCCGACACCGCAGCCTTGTACGAGACTGACCTGATCGACCAACAGGTCTCCGAAGCCCTCGTGGCGCGGGCGCAAGAGTTGGTGACGGTGCGGAATATTAAAACGGCCCGCAATGCAGCCCAGCCTCCTCGCTGTATTAGCATTCATGATGAGCACCCGTTTGAGCAGGGCCGTGACCCGGACAACGGGCTTCGCAACGAGGCGTGCCTGCGCCCGTATCTGGATACCGAGCTGGAAGCGGCACGACGGTTTAACTGGCCGGTGAGCGTCGCCTGCCTGCGCATTGATGTCGACAATGTCGCCGTGCTCGCCAGCGCCATCTCATTGCTGCGCCAAGCCCTGCGCGACTCGGATGAAATAGGCCTGCTGGGGCAGGACGACATTGTGCTCATCCTCTCGGGCTCACCCGCCGAGGCCGCCCAAAGAGCGTGTCAGCGGATTATCGAGTTGCTGCGCGAAAGTGCGATCGACGCCGGTCAGGGCAACACCTGGCTCGGACTGAACGCCACCGCCGGACTGGCTACGTTCGACCGCGAGCACGACTTTCAACGCGCCGAGAACCTGCTGCGCGCCGCGCGCCGCGCCATGCATGCCGCCCTGCGCGATGAGCATTCGCCGATTAAGTGCGAGAGCGATCCGCAGTTGCCCGAAGATGAAGGCTTGCTAGCTCGGGTTAGCGGGGCGGCGAATTTTTTTGGCAGCTAGAGCGGGAAAAATACTGTTGTCCCGCGCTCATCAGATGCTCAAAACCGGCCTCATCACCCTGCTCGACCAGAGTGCGCAACTTGGAGACGGTACGCTCCAACGCCCGCAACGGCAGCACCCCATGCTCATTTAGCGATTGAATCTCAAAGTAGAGCGCCGGGCTTTCCTGCGCCACGCGCCCGGCCACATCCATCTGCGCGTCGAAGGTGGTACTAGAGATTTGTTCCAGCCGCGGCGCAGACTCAGCGCTGTCGGCAAGCACCGTAAAAAACGCTATATTCAGCGCATGCGACAGACCCAGCACGTAGGCAATCAGCCGGTCATGATCATCCAGGCTCATTTGCACCTGCTCGGCCATCGTCGAGGCAAACAGCGCCTGCACTTGCGCGTTCGCCTCTGACACACCCGTATCGACAAAGATCACATGCCGGCCCGACAGCAGCCGGGTATCCGGGCCAAACATCGGATGCACTGAGGCGATACGGCAACCGGCATCAGCCAGCGCTTGCAAGCCCTCACGCAACGGCGTCTTGAGTGAGCCGATATCCACAATCAAACCCTCGGGACGCCGCTTGGCCAACGTGCGCATGACCTGCGCAGAAATTCGCAGCGGCGTGGCCAGCACGATCACATCATGATCCAGCGCGGACTCCTGCCAGTCAGGGGTGTACGCGTAC
>CBDUQI010000058.1:0-28366 GCA_965369325.1 uncultured Gammaproteobacteria bacterium | reverse complement strand
ATCCCCCACGCAGCCTGAGCCACAGCCCGTTGTTCCAGGTGATGTTGTCGCTGAATAATCTGGCCCCAAGCTCGGGCATACGCTCCGCCGCAACGGCAACGGCAACGGCAACGCCAACGGGTCGTGTCACCGGCGTGTCGGCTCACCGGAAAGGCGTCGAGAAATTTGATTTGTCACTGAATGTAAGTGAGACATCCCACGGGCTCGATTGCCAGTGGAGCTACGACCGGGATCTGTTCGCGCCGCGTACGGTCGAACGCATGGCTGGCGCTTTCGCTCGCCTTGTGTCTCAAGCGTTGGCGAACTCTGCGGTGGCCATGTCTAAGTTGATGCTGCTCCGTCCCCAGGAGTACCAGGCGTTGATAGCGAGGTCGCACAACGAGGCAAGGCGTGACAGTGGATCCTTTGTACCCACGGCGATAACACGGCACGCACAAACAAACCCCGCGGCCTCAGCCGTGATGGAAAACGGCAGTGCGCTCACGTACGGGCAACTCGAGCACCGCTCCAATCAATTGGCTCGTCTTTTGCTAGGCACAGGCATGACCGCCGGTCGACGTATCGGCGTACTCGGGGCGGCGTCGAGCGAGTTGGTCATTGCCGCCATCGCCATCATGAAGGCGGGTGGTGTGTACGTGCCGTTGGACAAAGCGTACCCCGCCGAGCGACTTGCCTATATGGCTCAGGATGCAAACCTTGCGGCGATTGTTGTGACAGGCAATGTTGAGATGCCCGTGGAACTGGCTGCACTAACGTTGCCTATCATCACACTGGACGGGCTGGAGGATCTGTCGGCCGACCCGCTACCAACGGTAACGCTCGATGACGATGCGGCTGAAGGTTACGTGATCTACACATCTGGATCGACTGGAACGCCGAAAGGCGTCGCAGTCAGCCATCGGAACCTTGCACACTACGTGTCGGCGATTCAACCACACTATCAGATTAAGCCGACCGACCGCTGGTTGCAGTTTTCATCGATCAGTTTTGATGTAAGCATCGAAGAGCTGTTTGTCACGCTGGTACATGGCGCAACGCTGGTCATTCGTGATAACTCGGTGCTTGAAGGCCCAGCGGCTTTCGGTCGCTACCTTTGCGAGCACAAGATATCCGTCGTCGCGCTGCCGACGGCATTCTGGCACGCCCTGGTTGAGCAAATGCAGGGCGATGATGGACCGTTCTCCTCACCCCTCCTGCGGCTTTGCATTGTTGGCGGCGAGGCCATCAGTGCTCAACGATTGATGCAGTGGCATGCGCGTAACCGCACCGGCGTTCGTCTGGTGGATGCCTACGGGCCTACCGAGTCGACCATTTCGGCCACGGTTTGTCATCATGACACGCCACGCATAGGGCTCACCGGTTCCATCGGGCGTCCCATCGATAGTGTTCAGGCCTATGTGCTTGGGCCGACGCGAACGCCGGTACCGTCCGGGGCGCTAGGCGTACTGTATCTTGGCGGGCAAGGTGTCGCATTGGGCTACCTGAGTAACGCTGAGTTGACGGCGCGCGCCTTCGTTGACCTGCAGTTCGCGCAGGAACCAGCAAAACGCGTTTACTGCACCGGTGATCTCGTTCGCCTGCGCCCAGACGGTGATCTTGAGTTCTTCGGCCGTATAGACAAACAGGTGAAGCTGCGCGGGTATCGTATTGAGCTGGGCGAGGTGTGCGCAGCGCTGGAGCGACAACCGCAAGTTGACGAAGCGGCGGTGATCGTTGTCGGGACGGATGAGCAGGCACACCTGAGGGCGTATGTCGTGTCGGCGAGCGCGCCGGATGGGCATGAATTCGACCTGGACGCCGCGTACGCGGATCTGGGTACGGTGCTGCCCGCGTATATGATCCCGCGGTCGATCAGCGTGCTGTCGAGTCTGCCGATGACTCCAAACGGCAAGCTGGACGAGCGCGCTTTGCCCACGCCGGATCCATTGCGCGGCCGTGCGGACGCACTCCCAGTTACGGACACCGAACGCACGCTGTGTAAGATCTGGTGCGAAGTGCTTGGGCTGCCTGATGTTGACCCGAACGGCAGTTTCTTCGAACTTGGCGGGCACTCGTTACTTGCTATCAAGCTTGTTTTTCGCGTGAACCAGGTACTCGGCAGCAACGTACAAGTGCGTCAATTGTTTGATTCTGCGAATATCCGCGCGCTGGCCGCTGCCATCGACCACCAACGTGCCTCGACGGCAATGTGGCAACCGTTGACACCGCTTACCCGTACTTCGCGTAGCCACCTTGATTCGATGATGTTCTGCATTCCTGGCGTGGGCATGACTGCAGCATCGTTCTACCCGTTGGCGCAGGCGTTTGAAGGGCAGGCTAAGGTGTTCGCTCTGGAGTTTCGCGGTCTGGCGCCAGGAACCGAAAGTTACCAATCCATAGCGGAGATCGTCGGTGAGTTTTATGCGGCAATCGTGGCGGCGTCCGGCGCCCATCCGATCAATCTGGTCGGACACTCTTTTGGCGGCAGCGTGGCGTTTGAGTTGGCGCTCAGACTGCAAGACAGTGGGCGGGAAACGCGCCTGACTCTTCTGGACAGCTATCTGCTTGATCCTGAGCGGAAGCCAACACGTCCGCGTGTCGGGGAAACCGGCGACGGCCTGGGGCACGGCGCGTCGCGCCGGCAACCTGGTGCAACGACGCTGCCTGAGTGGCCGGCCACGATGCCACAAGCGGTGCGCCATCAGTTCGACACCACGTGCACCACGCTTATTAATCTGTACGCTAGCTACCGCCCATCGGCCGCATTGGGTGTGCCGGCGATGCTCATCTGCGCGCGGGACGGTGCGTTGGCAACCGAGCTGTCAACGGCGCTGCCCACCATTGAAGCGAACTTTTGCCATCCACTGGAAGTCAAGTCGGTGCCCGGTGGCCATCGGGAAATCCTGAGTCTGGATCAGGCGGCGGCCGTGGCTGCCATCCTCGGTCCTCGGCTGATATAGGAGCTTGCACAATATCTATGGAGTTTCGAGCATGGAACAACTAAACGAAACCTCTGCGACTGACCTGGAAGTTGTTGGCGGCATGAGGCTGTTGCTGAATGTGGATGCCAAAGGGCAGAAGGTAATCGACTGGGCGGTCGAACACCAGGCGCACGTGGAACGACTGGTGCGCGAGAATGGCGCATTGCTGATCCGTGGGCTGAATATCCTAAGCAGCAAGCAGTTCGGTCGGGTGCTGGCCAGTCTTTTTGGTGAGCCTCTGATCGAGTATTCCTACCGATCAACGCCACGTACCGAGTTGCGCGGTAATGTGTACACCGCCACCGAGTATCACCATGATCAAGTCATTCCGCAGCACAACGAAAATGCCTACTCCAACCGCTGGCCTATGCGGATTGGCTTTTTTTGTACCCAACCGGCGAGCACGGGTGGCGCCACGCCGATCAGTGACAGTCGCCTAATTTACAAGAGCTTGCCTTCTCAGTTGATTGAGGAGTTCGAGGCCAAACGGGTGATGTATGTGAGGAATTACTCAGACATCGATCTGCCCTGGAGCGAAGTATTTCAAACCCAAGATCGCGACGAGGTTGAAGCGTATTGTCAGGCCAACCGGATTACGTGTGAATGGTTGGAAGACAATGCGCTGCGCACCACGCAGGTGAACCCGGCGGTGGCGACACACCCCGACAGCGGCGAACCCATCTGGTTCAATCAAGCACATCTTTTTCATGTGACAAATTTGGAACCGGAAGTACGCGAGAGCATGCTCAATATCATGCCAGAGGACCGGCTTCCGAAAAACACTTACTTCGGCGATGGCTCGCCCATTGATCCGGAGTACTTAGAGCAAATCCGCTCGCTTTACGAACAAACCAAAGTGGCGTTCGACTGGCGCCGAAACGATCTGATGCTGTTGGACAACATGTTGTATACGCATGGCCGGCAAGCCTTTGAAGGGGCACGTCAGGTACTCGTTGGGATGGCCAGGCCAAACGAACATGCACATTAGCCGGGTTTGCTTTTCGGCCCGAACTGAGGACGGAATATGGACATAGAATTAGACCTTAAGCCGGCTCCGTTGTGGAAGAAGTATTGGTACGTTGGCCCTATCGCGCTGGCGATCGGGCTGGCAGCAGCCGCCAACCAGTTCTTCGGCGATGCCTCCTACGTTGTGGAGCGAAGAGAGATTCAATTGGCGACGGTGGAGGAAGGGCCGTTCACTGTCCATGTGCGCGGTACCGGGGTGCTCAAGCCGCTGGTCACCCAGCGGGTGTCCACCCAAGTAAGTGGGCGAGTTGATGAGATTGTAGTGAAACCAGGCGCGCGGGTGATGGAAGGCGAGCGCCTGGTCACACTGCTGAATCCGGAGCTACGCCGCCAGTTGGAGAAATCCCGTTGGGAACTGGAAGCGACCATCGCCGAGCAGCATGCTCAGGACCTCACGCTGCAATCGCAGTTGGTGGACTTGGAGACGCTGGTACTTGAGGCGGAACTCAACTACCACAGTACAAAGCTAAAGCTGGACGCGGAGACCGAGCTACTGGAGAACAGCTTTGGCGCGACGTTATCCAAGCTGGACTACGAGCGGACCAAGCTTGACGTTACGCACCAGCGCAAGCGGTGGGATGCGCAAAAAGTGCGTTATGAAAAGATGCTGGTGAACATTGATGCTAGCGCGAAGGCTCGCCAGGCGCGATTACGTCTGATCAGAAGCGAAGTGTCCGGGTTAGAAGAGCAAGTGAACAGCCTCACTGTAGTGGCCAATCGCTCCGGTATTGTTCAGCAAGTGCCCGTGGTGCTGGGCCAACAGACACAGGTGGGTGACAGTATCGCCACCATTGCTGATCAGACCTCTTTGATGGCGCAGCTGCAGATTCAGGAACTGCAGGTACGCGATATTGCGCTTGGGCAGTATGTCATTGTTGATACCCGAGGCAGTGAGATCTCGGGCGAAGTGGTGCGGATTGATCCTGCAGTGGTGGCCGGCATGGTGCAAGTGGATGTTTCCCTGACAGGTGAGTTACCGCCGGAGGCTCGGCCGGATCTGAATGTCGAAGGGCTGATCGAGGTGGCGAACATTGAGGAGGCTCTTTACGTGCGTCGCCCGGCCTATGTGCAGCGCTTTTCCGAAGCACCTATATATTTGCTCTCAAACAATCAGAATTTCGCACGCCGTTCGGTCGTGCAGTTGGGCCAGAGTTCAGTCAGTCGTATTCAAATAATTTCGGGCCTGAGCAAAGGTGATGAGATTGTAGTCTCCGATACGTCGGCATGGAGTGAACATGCAGAGATTTATATTAACTAGGGGTAGGAGTTTATGAGCGCATTACTGGAACTGAGCAACATCGGAAAATCGTATTTCACTGATGAGATTGAAACGCGTGCAGTAAGTAGTATCAATCTTAAGGTATCGGATGGCGAATACGTTGCCCTTACCGGCCCCTCGGGTTGCGGCAAATCAACGCTGCTGTCGATATTGGGGTTGCTGGATCTGCCTACCTCGGGAAGCTACCGCCTTGGCGAGCGCGACGTCTCCTCGTTGAATCGCGCACAACGGGCGAAGGTACGCAATATGCACGTGGGGTTTGTGTTTCAGTCGTTCAATCTGATATCCGATTTGTCAGTGGAGGAGAACGTCATGTTACCCCTGACTTATCGTAAGGGAATGACTAAACAAGAAGCGAGCAGGAAGACGGCGTGGGTGCTGGACAAAGTTGAGATGTCACATCGCGCCAAGCACTTTCCGTTTCAGCTCTCCGGCGGACAGCAGCAACGGGTGGCGGTGTCACGAGCGCTGGTGAACGATCCATCAATTATCCTGGCGGACGAACCCACCGGTAACCTTGATACTAAGAACGCAGAGAAAGTGATGGAGCTGCTGGATCAATTGCACAAAGACGGCAGCACCATTGTGATGGTCACCCATGACCCGGCCCTTGCCAACCACGCGACCCGTCGGCTGGAAATGCTTGACGGGCTCATTAACGTCGATCGCGCTACGAAGGCACAACCGCAAGGGGCGATGAGACATGTTGGAAACTGACTTTCGGTACGCCTTGCGATTGCTGGCGAAAACACCCAGGTTTACCGCGTTTTGCCTCAGCGTGCTGGTCGGCGGGTTAACTATCAGCCTGTTTACCTTTGCCGTGTTGTATACGGTGACCTACAAGCCGCTCACCATTCCCGATGGAGAGAGTGTTCTGGATATTGACGTGGACGGTTTGAGGGGGCTCCCCGCATACGAGTTCCAACAGGTACGCGAAGAAGTCGATCTGTTCGCCGAGGTGGGTGTGTGGGAGCCGGCCGAACTACGCTTGTCCCAGGGACAGGTGGGCAGAACCCTCGCCGGCAGCCGCAGCGAATGGAACCTGTTCGAGTTTGCTCGCACCCAGCCAGTGTTAGGTCGGGGACTGCAACCACAGGATGCCCAACCCGGCGCCGAAGCAGTCGCGGTCGTGAGCTTCCGCATCTGGAACAGCATCTTCAATGGCGATGAGCAGATTATTGGCAGCACCATCCAGCTGAACAACGAAGCGGTGCAAGTGGTCGGCGTCATGCCCGATCTGTTCAATTTTCCGGTATCCACGGATATCTGGTTGCCTCTGGGCAGCGCGGATATGCGTCCACCTGCGCAAGGCACCAGCACGATTCGTGCGTACGCACGCCTGCGCCCGGGTGTGAAGCTGGAGGAGGCCAACGCACGCCTGACTGACAGGTTGAACAACGCGTATCAACAGAGCATCGGTCTGTACGACAAACAAGAGACACAGATACGATCGCGTCTACAGAGTTTTCCCACCATGCAGATGGCCAATACTGGGGGCGTGTTTGCGTTCTTCTTCATCAATCTAATTGCTTTCTTCATTCTTCTGCTGGCGTGTATCAATGTAGGGAACCTGCTGTTGGCCCGTGCGATTCAGCGAGAGAAGGAAACGGCCGTCCGGGCAGCGCTGGGCGCGCCGCCGGCTCGTCTGGTCTCTCAGTTGATGTGGGAAGGCGGGTTGCTGACCATGGCAGGCGGCGTCATCTCGCTTGCGATCGTGGGTGTGCTTGTTAAAGCCTTCAACGTGTTGATCCAGAGCCGTTTGGCGTTCGAAACGCCCTTCTGGTGGGTATGGCAACTGGAATGGCCCACGGTGGTGGTGGCCATCGGATTCTCACTGCTCACGCTGTTCCTCGCCTGTTTTCTGCCTGCGTGGAAGGCCTCCAGGCAGGACTTAAACAACGCGCTTCGAGATGGCACCCGCGGAGCACAGGGGCGCAGCGCAGGGCGACTGTCACGCGGCCTGGTGGTGGTGCAGGTTACCCTCATCACGGCGCTGATGCTGATCGGAAGCGTTAGTGCATACATGGTTCATGTATTCACCGAGTTCGACACCGGGTTTGATCTAGAGCGTTTGCTGGAAGCACGCTTGGTACTGCCCGATGACCGTTACAACGAGCACGATCAGCGCTCCGCGTTCTATCAGGAAGTCGTCACCCGGCTTAAACGCGAGCCAAGTGTCGCTGACGCTCATGTGCGCTCGTACTTTCGCCGCTCGCCCACGCGGATTGACGGGCGAGACGGGATTGAGCCAAGACTGGATGTCTTCGGGCTGATCGGCTCGCCAAAGGTGCAAGGCATAGAACTGCTCGAGGGGCGTTACATCGATCAGCGGGACAACGCAAACAATCGCCGGACAGTTGTGGTGAGCCGTTCGTTTGCGAACCGCTATTGGGCCGGTGGCCAAGTGCTGGATCAGTACCTGAATATTCAGGTGGAGGAGGAGTTTGAAGCGTTTCAAGTGGTAGGCGTTGTCAGCGACACGATTAATCTCGGCAACATATTCCATCGCCCGGACAAGGATGATGAATTGTATGTCTCGGGTACCGAGTACGTACGCAAGACACCCAAGATATTCATCAAGTATGAAGGGGAGGTGGAGCGAGCAAAGGAAGCGCTGTACCAAGTTATCTTCGGGTTGGATCGCGCGGCGCAGGTGAGCTACGTGATCTCCAAGAAAGAAGAACTGGAGAAGACCCGGGGGCTGGTCGTGACCGCCCGTAATGTAACGTTCTTCGCCGCGTTGTTCTCCCTTGGGTTGGCAATCTCGGGGGTGTACGGACTCACCGCGAACTCGATTGTGCGGCGTACACACGAGATTGGCATCAGGCGTGCGGTGGGCGCGCCAGATGAGGGCATTGTCGCGTTGTTGTTGCGCCAGGCCTCGCGCCAACTCGCGTTGGGGCTAGCACTTGGCGTGGGCTTGTTCGGGCTGATCTCCTTTGCGCTTAACAGTTTTACCGAAGGTTCCGTACCGATAGCCTTCTACCTCGCCTTGGTTGTGGGCGTGGTCGTGTTGCTAGGCATGGTGGTCGGGGCGGCAGTGTACTTGCCCAGCCGCCAGTCAGTGCGCCTGGAACCCGGCGCGGCGTTGCGCTATGAGTAGCGGGCGTGACAGGGTGGAAAGTAAGCCGTTTCATGCGTTGGCCCAAAAATTTCAACTATTTTCGCTGCCAGCATCGGATGCCAGTGAGCGCACCTCATTTAATCGGTTGGTACAGGATCCGAATCCAGGTGCTGGGGCCAGACAGCGGCGTTTTTCTCAGTACAAAGTGGCCTGGAAAGGGGCGGGCTGGCAACTGCTGCGCTTGGCACACCGGCCATTTGTACAGGCGAGAGAGCACAACGTGCTTGTCGGCGGGAAGCTGCGCAGTTTCGAGCCGCTGGAGATAAATCCGCGCAGACTGGTCGGGCTTACCGCCAACGCTGCGGGGCTGTCCAGGGATGAGGTATGGCACTCCAATGTGCATCAGATCCGGGTGCGGGCGCAGGGCACAAGTGCGACGACGATTGTGCCCGAGGGATTGCATCGGGACGGTCATGAACTGGCGGCATTGTTGGTGATTGCGCGTCGTCGCATTCAGGGTGGCATCACCCGGATTGTCAGCGACGCTGGGGTAACGGTGTTCGAGGGCACTTTGGAGCAGAACACCGGCATCGTATTTGACGATGCACGGTTTCTGCACGACACCTCACCCATTGTTGGCCAAGCGCCTGATGCCTCCCGCGATATGTTCATTGTGGTATTCAACCGTTGGTGCAATGCCCGCTATGGCCCGCAGCACGAAGAGCAGGCCGTCGGGTCCTCGCTGGTCGTGATGGAGGATTAGGTGGTGAGTAGGCAAGCGAGCACAACTATATATGCGAAAGCGCGACGAGGGGTAGAAGATGTCAACATCTGAACAGCTGCTGTATCTGAAGGAGGAGGTCTACTTTGAACCTCTGATTAATCAGTGGTACGCCTGGCCGTATCTGGTGCCGCCGGTGACTGGGGCGCGTTTTATGGCGAACACCCATCGCCGGGTGATGAACTCGTTTGTCAACAACGCCCAGTTGCACATCCTGGCGGCGAATCAACCGGGAATGGAAGGCGCGGAGTTTCTGGATTGCAAAGAGGATCAGGTGCAGGACATCCAGCGCCTGATAGACGATATTGATGGCAAACACGCGGATTACCTTGCCTTATCGGAGGCGGTTAAGGAATTGGATGATCTGCTGCGACGGCATACCAGCGGGGAGTCCGTGGAGCCTTTGTACGCTGAGGTTCCCGCGCCGTTGAAAGGGTTTGTCGAACTGGTGATGGACATGGAGCACAATCCGTCTTACCGACTGCTCGAGAGTCTCATCTACCGTAGCGCTCACTATAAACAGGAATTGCAGAGTGTCTCATTCGGCACGCTGTCGAAGGTGGATGAGCGACCGTTTTCGCTGAGTACCCCACGCCTTGCCGATGACAATCATATCCAGCTCAAGCTGGACTTCAACGCACCTGAGCTCACGGAGTTGTTGCAAGCACGTGAGACGGGACTGTCTTCACAAAGGGTGATGGAGATCTTCAGCTCAGTTCCTACCCGAGGTGGACTGACGTACCAGGAGCTGTTTACCCCGCAGCGGCCCGCTTACCAGTACACACAAGTGCCGGACGGGGTGAGGTTGCAATACACCGGGCATGCCGGGTTGATGCTGGACACCGCAGATGTCGCGATCATGGTGGATCCGATTATCGCCAGCCGCACGCCGGCCAATGCCGATGAGATTATCGGCTTCAGTCAGTTGCCCGCGAAAATCGACTATGTCTGCATTACCCACAACCATCAGGACCATCTGTGCCTGGAGACGCTGCTTCAACTACGGCACAAAATTACTACCGTGGTGGTACCAAGAAATAACGGGGGTACCTTGCCAGACCCGTCGATGAAGCTATTACTCCAACAGTTCGGGTTTCACGTGCTGGAGGTGGATGACTTTGACGAAATCCAGGTGCCCGGCGGCAGGATCGTCAGCATTCCGTTTTTGGGCGAGCATGGGGATCTCAATATACGCTCGAAGACCGCATGGTTCCTAGAAGTGAAGGGTAAGTCCGTTTACATCGGGGCCGATTCTTCGAATCTCGACCCGGCCATGTATGAGCACATCAAGCGCCACATCGGCCGGGTTGATGTGCTCGCGATCGGGATGGAATGCGTGGGCGCGCCGTATACGTGGATCTACAATGCGCTTTACACAAAGCTGGTGACCAAGCGCATAAAGGAATCGCGACGGCTCAATGGTTCGGACGCGGAACAGGCGTTTAATATCGCCAAAATATTCGAACCGAAATCAGTGTATTTGTATGCCCTCGGGCTGGAGCCTTGGTACAAGTATTTTATGGGTATCGGTTATGACGAAAATTCCGAGCAGATTATCCAGACCGACAAAATGATTGCAGCGTGTAAAGGTCTGAATATTCCCGCGGAGCGCTTGTACGGCAGTCAGAATATCAACCTCGACTTTGCCAATAACCCGCTGGAGGTGGCGGTGTGACGGGCGCTTGGGAAGCTCATGGCGATGGCGCGAGCGTGGCTCGGCACAGGTGTTGCACATGATGAGATCTGACTGGTTTGTGACCGTTACTCCGCGGCCACAGGCGGCCATGCGTCTGTTCTGTATTCCCTATGCGGGTGGCACTGCATCGGTGTTTGCGCCATGGGCGCAGATGCTTGATGCATCGATTGAGCTGGTAGCGATCCAGTTACCTGGGCGAGCCAATCGAATGTTCGAGCGGCCCTACCAGGCGATGGAGCCGTTGGTGCGTGATCTCACACAGGTTATCCGCCCCTGGTTAGGAAAACCCTACGCTCTGTACGGACACAGCCTGGGCAGCCGCATCGCGATTGAATTGGCTCAGTCGCTTCAGGTTATCGCCGCCCCAGTACCTCAGTGCATCATCGCCTCGGGCAGTCGCGCACCTCATATTCCCCGCACGCCTCGCAATATTGCCTTTCTACCGGAAGCCGAATTTATTCAGGAACTGCGCCAGCTCAATGGCACGCCGGAGGAGATTCTGCGTAACCATGAGCTCATGCAATTGCATATGCCTATGTTGAGGGCGGACTTTCGTATCGCGGACAGCTGCAGCGAACCGCCCACTCGCTCACAGCCAGGTACCGGGTGGGTATTCGCTGGCGAGCAAGAACCGGATCAGTCCGAAGAAGAGCTGCTTAAGTGGGGGGAGTACTTTGAGGTTCCGATCCAATTGAAGATGTTCCCTGGCGGACATTTCTTTCTGGAAACCGCGCGCGAGCAGGTAGTGGCTCAGGTGAACGCGATTCTCACCCAGAGCGTCAGTGCTCAATATACAAGCTGCTCAAATGGGAGAGCGAGCAATGTCTAATCTCAAGTACAACCCGCTACCACGTGCAGAGTTGTTTGCCCAATTGCCCCCGGGGTTGCCGGCCAAGGAGGTGCTGACGGACATCAAGGGCGGGCCTCTGGTGATGATGTATCAGCGGTTGTTTCGCAAGTTTCGCATTCAACCCCGCGGGGTGATCCACCTGGGAGGGAACATCGGCCAGGAAGCGCTTGCCTATCTGATGCTGGGGTACGAGAAGGTAGTGTTTGTTGAGCCGGAGCCGAGCGTGTTTCAGCAACTTCAGACGCACGTGAACTTTGTTGATCAGCTGGCGCAGGTGATCGACAATTTTGTCGACGAGCCGCGCCGTCGCTGGGGGCAGGCGATTCAGGCTGCCGCAGGTGACCAGGAAGGGACGGCGAAGCTGTTCGTCCAGCCGGACCATTCGCAGGCTAACTCTATCCTTAAGCCGATTCCCGGGAGCATGAGCGATATTCTCAAGCCTCATGCACAGGAGATCAGCGTGCCTATGCGCACCGTCGATTTCCTAATAAACAACCTTGAAGATGGATGGCAACCGTCGGATTTCAATATCCTTTACGTGAACGTGGAAGGCGCGGAGTTGCTCGCGTTGAAGGGGGCTGTGGCTACCCTGAAGGGCATCGACTTCGCGTTTGTGGAGGTGAACCTCAAACAGCATTACGAGGGTGACCCGACCGCGGATGAGCTCGAGCGGTTCATGCAATCTCAGGGTTTTGATTTGAGCTGGTCGTGCGGTGGCCTGGTGCCGGACACTGGCTACCTAGTCTTTACCTCCCCTGGCCGAGAGAAATGATCGGCCGGGGTATTGGATATTGCTCCTCAGGGTGCTGCGGTGCGCCGAAATGAGGCGTCGTTGAGCTTTGCGGCGGGGGCATTGGTTCGGGGCTGGATTGGCCGTGGCGACAGGTGGCTTTGTGTCCGCGCATCGGGTAGCTTTCACGTGGTGTGCGCGCACGAGTCAGGAAAGTTAGCCTAGCGGCGACTGTCTGGACCCGTTAGCGCCGGTACCTATCATCAGCTCAGGCAGGCTCTGTCAAAGAATGTTTACGCTTCCAACGCTCGTCACGTGGCTGAGAATTGCCCTGATTCCGCTGTTCGTGGTGGTGTTCTATTGGCCGCACCCGTGGGCCCATCCGGCGGCGGCTATTGTCTTCTCACTCGCGGGCATTACCGACTGGCTGGATGGTTACCTTGCGCGCAAGCTGGACATGACCACAGCTTTTGGTGCTTTTCTTGACCCGGTTGCGGACAAACTGATGGTGACCACCGCGCTGGTGCTGATCGTGCAGGACGCGGCGGTACATCGGGCCCCCTGGCTGAGCATCTCGGTGGCGGTGGGGGCTGCGGTGATTATCGGCCGCGAGATCACTATCTCGGCGTTGCGTGAATGGATGGCAGAACTCGGCGCCAGGGGGCGGGTCGCGGTGTCCAAAGTGGGTAAGTTTAAGACCATTTTCCAGATTATCGCATTGATTTTAATGCTATTTGAGTATCCCCTGCTTGGGCTTCCAAGCTACCCAATTGGGTTGGCCTGCTTTTTCCTGGCGGCGACGCTGACGCTGTGGTCGATGTACGTTTACCTGCATTCCGCACTGCCGGTATTGCGCGGCGATGTCGATCCGACCCGGCCGCTCTCACAGGTGAGCCCAGCGGCGAACAGCAATGACGATCAGGCTGCTTGACAGCAGCCAAACGGCGGTTACACTAGTGCGCTCGATTTCGGCGGGAATAGCTCAGTTGGTAGAGCACAACCTTGCCAAGGTTGGGGTCGCCAGTTCGAATCTGGTTTCCCGCTCCAAATATCTGACCCCGGCGCGTCCGGGGTTATTTATTTCAAGTTAACATCGCGTGGGCTCCGGGCGTCGCCAGCAACGACGCACGCCATACCGGGGCAGTCACCCGCGCGAGACCCCTTATGTGGGGCTAGGTGGCAGAGTGGTTATGCAGCGGCCTGCAAAGCCGTGGACGCCGGTTCGATTCCGACCCTAGCCTCCATTTTTCCGTGCGTAAATCGCCGGCAGAGATACGGTCGGCCGATTTACCGAGCGCATATCTTCTGTTCCGCGCTAGGTCCAGGAGTAGAGAAAAAGCGGCTCTTCATTAGCGCCAGATCCTGGAAATCCACATTGCCGCTGACATCCAGATCGGCGACGGCATTGGTGGAGAAGAACGCACCCTTCAGGATTGCCAGATCGCCAAAGTCGATAGTGCAGTTGTTGTCCAGATCGGCGTCGCACAGGTTGCCGATGCCGTCGTTGTCGGCGTCAGTCTGCATCGGGTTGCTCACCTGCGTGCAGTTGTCGATTACGTCGGCGAGCCCGTCCCCGTCATCGTCCGACGCCGGGCCGTAGAGCATCTGAATGCCTGCGATGTCGTCCGCTGACAGTGCACGATTAATAAAAAATACCCCATCGGGGGCGATGTACATGACCGAGGCAGGGTCGTCCGAGTGCGCAAGACCCAGCGCGTGTCCCAGTTCATGTAGGAACAGGCTTTCCAAATCATTGCCGAAGGCGAAGTCAATCGGCGTGAGGTCCTCGGTGCCCGGCATCACCTGGTAGAAGCCACTGGTATTAAACATGATGTCGCCTTCACCCGTGCCACCGTTCGGCGGCGGTGCAAAACCTGCCGCGCCGCCTCCCGTCGCGCCGCCGACAAAGGCGAAGCCGCCGATGCGGATCTCGCCGGTCGAGGGTGGCGTTGCATCCGTAGCGTTAATGGGGATGGTATTGGTGTCCGATACAGGGCCCTGGAATGTAATGTCGCCGGCTGCCGCCCAGGTTAGCATCGCGCGTTCGATGATCGGCTGGAACTCGTCGATCCCAACATCGATAAAGGCGCTGTCGTAGCTATCGTAAAAGTTCAGTGTGGCACCGCTGAGACCGGTGCACACCTCTGCGCAATAGCTCGGGTCACCTGGCGTACCTGCCGGGTAGAGGCTCCAACTGACGGTTGCCCCGGTGCCGGTTTGGGGCGGGCCCCACTTCAGGTACTCGTAACCGCCGAAGCCGCCGCCATCGAATAAATTGAACGCGCCAGCGCTTTGGCTGCCCGCCAGCAACAGCGCGACGAGCCGAATGTGATTACCCATCCCCATATCTGTGCCCTCCAGAGCATCTTCTTAACACACGAATGATGCAATCCCGGCTGGCTGTGGGTCAACAGTTCTGGGTCCTGCGTCCACGGTGAGGTTTCGAAATAGCTGCTGGCGATTGCGGTTAATGCCACTGGCAGGGCCCTCGCGGCGTATCCGCTCCTGCATTGGCAACCAGTTGTTCCGCTTGGTTGCCACCATTCGTCTAAGCGTCTGTAACCAATGTTAATTGCGTGCGCCTTTCGCGTACATCCAAATCGTTCCGGTTTGCCTTCGGTTTGTCCGACTTTTGGACAAGGCGTCGAGCGCAGGTCGGTAGGGGACGCTGACAATGGGTAGTACTGCGCATCCTCTGGCCGCTAGCGCCAGCCAGACATTGACGAGCGATTGTCGGGCAAACATACGGCGTGTGCTCCTGTACAGCCACGATTCCTGGGGCCTTGGTCATTTGCGGCGGTCGCTGGCCATCGCGGGCGCGATCACCCAGTCTCTGCCCGGGACAGACTGCCTGATCGTGACAGGCTCGCCGTGCGCCACCCAGTTTCAACCCCCGCCTGGCTGCGATCTGGTCAAACTACCGGCAGTATCCAAGGCCAAGGACGGCCAATACGTGCCGCGCCAGTTGTCAGGTTCGCTGGCAGACACCATCTCCCTGCGCGCGCGACTGTTGTTGGAGACGTTCCGGGCCTTTGCGCCGCACGTGCTGATCGTGGACCACCAACTGGTTGGGCTGCATGGCGAAGCCTTGGCGGTGTTGCGGGAGGCCCGCGCGACTGGTGTGCGCACCATTTACGGCTTGCGTGACGTGTTGGACGCGCCGGATGAAGTCGCGCGCTTGTGGGACTCATCGGTGTGCCGATGGGCGCTGCGTGAGGCATACGACTGCGTGTGTGTTTACGGGCAGCGACAGGTGTACGACCCGACCGAACACTACGCGCTGCTTCGCTCTTACGCGGGGCGGTTGGAGTTCACGGGCTACATTGTGCCCCCGAATCCACCGTCCCATCGTCGGCCGGTGCCGTTGCCACGAGGGCAAGTGCTGGTGACCGTGGGTGGCGGACAGGACGGTACCCAACGGATTGAGGCTTATCTTGCCGCGCTGGCCCTGTCGCCATGCGAATGGGACAGTCACATCATTACCGGTCCGCTGATGGATGCGCGCACGGCACGTCGGCTCAAGCGTATTGCGACGAACATGATTCCGAGCGGGTCGGTGGTGGTACATCGTTTTCATGCGGACCTGCCCAAGCTATTGGGCGAGGCCGATGCGGTTGTCGCCATGGCCGGTTACAACACGTGTTGCGAGGTGCTGCAAAGCGGCTGCCCAGCGGTACTTCTGCCGCGCAGTTTTCCCAGACGTGAGCAACTTATTCGCTCTCAATGCCTCGCCGATCTGGGGCTGGTGACAACCTTGGACTCACTGGACCCACTCGCGTTGCGCACGGCCGTCGAGGGGGCTTTGTTTCAGCGTGCGGGCGCGCAGGGGCAGAGGCCTGCGCTGGATGGGCTGTCGCGTGTGTGCGAGTTGGTGCGGGAACTGAGCAGCGCGTCGCAGAGTGGATATTCCGCTGCCACGGCGCACTAGCATGGTGTCGCGAAGAAAAACTGTCGCCGCGGCAATTCCTTCGTTGGCGAGCTTATTGCGGCGGTTCAAAACGCAGATGCTGCACCAGCGCAAACTCATCGTGTTGGCGATGGCGGCGCTGTTGGCGGAGGTGCTGTTTCGGTTGCTGGAGCCGTGGCCGCTCAAGTTCATCATCGACGATGTACTGGGGCTGGCTGTCGTCGGCAGAGTTCAACCGGCAGCGGACCCTGCGAATCCCATGCTGTTGCTGTTGCTGGCGGTTATCGCGGTTGTTGTGTTTGCCTCTGCGCGGGCGGGCTGCGCGTATTTGGCGACCGTTGGCTTTGCGCTCGCGGGTAACCGCGTGCTGGTGGAGGTGCGTAATCAACTCTACGCGCACCTTCAGGCGTTGTCGCTGCGTTTTCATCAACAGGCGAGAGGCGGTGACCTGGTCACCCGCATTACTGGGGACATGGGACTACTGCGCGATGTACTGGTGACCGCGTTTCTGCCGCTGACCGGTAACCTAGTGGTGTTGAGCGCAATGCTGGCGGTGATGGCATGGCTCAACTGGCGCCTGACGGGCATTGTGCTGGCAATGGCACCGCTGGTGGTGATCTCAACGCGCTACAAGCGCAAGCGCATACGTACGGTGGCGCGGGAGCAGCGCAGTCGTGAAGGCGCGTTAGCGGCAACGGCTGCGGAGTCGATGGCCGCGATCGGGACGGTGCAGGCATTTTCGTTGGGTGACCGTTTCAACGCGCAGTTTGCCGCTACGGCGAATCAAGATCTAAAACAGGGCGTCAAAGGAAAGCGTCTGGCTGCCGGCCTCGAGCGTACGGTCGACGTTGTTCTGGCAGCGACCACTGCGCTGGTTCTGTGGGTCGGCTCTATGGATGTACTGCTGGGTCGAAGCACCCCTGGGGAACTGCTGGTGTTTCTTGCATATCTGAAAGGGGCGTTCAAACCCGCCCGCAACTGGGCGAAGTATACCGCACGAATTTCCAAGGCAGGCGCGGCCGCCGAGCGGGTGATGGAAGTGCTAGACAGCCCGCTGGACGTCGCCGCGCTGTCTGATGCACCGATGCTGGGCCAAGTCCGCGGCAAGGTTGAGTTTCGCGACGTAGTCTTCTCACATGCTCCCGACGTAGCCACGCTGCGGCGGCTGAGTTTCTCAGTAGGCGCAGGTGAGTATCTGGTGATCGTAGGACCTTCCGGGGCGGGTAAGTCGACGGTGCTGAGCCTGCTGTTGCGGTTGTACGACCCAGATCACGGGCAGGTGCTGATCGATGGAACCGATGTTCGTAAGTGCGTACCCCAATCGGTACGCGAGCAGATCGCTGTAGTGCTCCAGGACACCATTTTGTTCAACGGGACGCTGGCCGAGAACATCTCGCACGGGGCCGTTGATCCGCCGTCCCAAGCGCAGATCGAGCGCGCCGCACGGGTTGCCAGTATGCATGCCTTTATCAGTGCGCTGCCGCATGGGTACGAGACTCGCGTGAGCGAGCGCGGGGTGACCTTGTCCAGCGGCCAGCGGCAACGCATAGGCATCGCCCGAGCGGCGGTCCGCGATGCGCCTATCTTACTGTTGGACGAGCCACTGGCGAGTGTCGACAAGGCGAACGCGCATCACCTTTACCAGTCGTTGCGGAGTCTGCGCGAAGGGCGCACGACGCTACACGTTACCCACGATCTTGATCAGGTGATGGAGGCGGATCGCGTCCTGTACGTGGGCTCACGGGAGAGTTTTGCTAGCGGCACGCACGAGCAGCTGTTGCGGATCAGCCCTGGGTATCGGCGACTCAACGAGTATCACCGCCATGCGCAGGCAGCCTCATGAGTCGGCGCAGCGCGCAAGATGCCGATCTTGTGCGTCGTGATCATCGTTTGCCTGGCCTTCGCTTTTTGCTCGATACCGATATGCTCGAAGAGGCGTTTTCGCTTGAGTTGGCACGATTAGGCGTGGACCAACTGCGATTGAACTATCTGCGCTACAAGCCGGGCACCAATTGCCTGGGCTTGTACCGCGGGAGCGGGGTGGGTGGCGAGCGGTACCTGTATGCCAAATGCTACGGGCAGGATGCCCCGCACAAACTGGCCAATCAGGAGGCCCGCAGTAGCGCGGGCGAGGTTATGCTGAATGCCCACCACGGGCTGGCGCTCTTCAGTTTCCCATGTGATGCCAAACTGAAATCGTTGTCACGTTTGGCGAGTGCCGAAGAGACCACCCGATTTATTGCGCGCGTGATGCATCCAGCCCAGGTGTCGCAAACGCCGAAGATCATGCCAATTACCTACAAGCCGGAGCGTCGTTTTGTGGGTAAGCTGATCCTAGCACAAGACCAGGCAGTTACCCTGAAGCTGGTTTCCGATCGGCAGTTTCGGCGCTCGCTCCGCCTCTCTCGAAAAGTGCGTAAGTGCGAGGAGGTGGTGTTGCCGGAGCTCATCGGTATGTCACGCAAACACAATGCGCTGGCGTACCGCTGGGTGGACGGGCACTCGCTGCGTGAACGTTTGTATGCACCCAGCGATGCACTAGGCGATGTGCTAGGTGATGTGCTGGAAACAGGTGCGGTGCTGGCACGGTTTCATAGTGCTGCGGCGCACCTGCCGGTGCCAGCAGGGCGCGACTATGCGCGTGCCGTTGAGAATATCGCACAGACGGTGGCGTTTCTTCATCCTCCGCTGGCCGGGCGAGTACATCGTCTAGCCCGTCGCGTGCTCGCGTGGTACGCCCAGCTACCACCCGGCAACGCCGTAATCCACGGCGATTTCTACGACAAGCAAGTGCTGTGCACGTCGCGCGGTGTTCGCCTGCTGGATCTGGACAACCTGGAGCGCGGGCATCGCGCCATGGATCTTGGGGTGTTTATGGCGCACCTGCAACGGCACGCAATCAGCGGCAATTTCCTCTCGCCGACTGCCGCCGTTGCCGAAGCACTTGAGCGCGGCTATCGCCAGCACAGCGATGCTTTGTGTGGATCGCAGCTGGACGGATTTATATGCCTTGGGATGTTCTTGCTGTTGCATCACCCGTTTCGCGACCACGCGCCGGAATGGCCGCAGAAGATGGCGCAGATGATGCAAATAGCCGAGCGCTATATGGATCGCGCACATCGCAAGGTCGCATACCCACGGAGTACCGTATCATCATGCCAATAGAGCGCAGCCCGCACGTCGCCTACGTGCTTAAGACCTATCCGAGATTTTCTCAGACCTTTGTTGTCCGTGAGGTACTGGAACACGAGGCCGCTGGCTGGTCAGTGCCGATCTTCTCATTGCGCCAGAGCGATGATGCCCGCTTTCACCAGTTGCTGGGGCAAGTGCGCTCACCGGTTACCTACATTAACCGCCCCAGCGGCAAGGCCTCGGCACTACTCGGTGCGCTGCGCGGACGTGGTCTCAGCGGCCCCGCACTGCACAGCCTGCTGGATGATGAGCACGTCACCGCGGGTGATTTGGAGCAGGCACTGGTGCTTGCGGCGCACCTGCGGCGAACTGATGTGCGCCACATCCACGCCCACTTTGGCACCGTGGCGACCACCGTCGCCCGTTTGGCTGCGCGTATCTGCGGCATTGGGTATTCGTTTACCGCTCACGCGCGGGACATTTTTCATGACAGCGTGGACCCACGGTTGCTGCAGAGAAAACTCAATGATGCGACCCGCGTCATCACCGTCAGCCGGTTCAATCAAGGCTATCTGGAACAGCACTTCGATCTGCAGCCCGAACAGGTTGAAGTGGTCTACAACGGTCTGGATACGGACGCTTATGCGTATCGTCAGCCCAGGCAGAGGGCTCCCCTGATTCTGGGTGTAGGACGTCTGGTGGAGAAAAAGGGTTTTCGTTTTCTGATCGACGCTTGCTCGTCATTGAAGCGAGGGGGGTATCACTTTCGGTGCGAAATTGTGGGGCCGGGCGTGCTGCGAGAGGAATTGAGAAAGCAAATCAGCAACGCCGCATTGGATGAACAGGTGACGCTGACCGGGCCGCTTAGTAGTCACGAAGTGATCGAGAGGCTTTATCAGGCGAGCGTGTTGGCTGCGCCCTGTATTCATGCGGACGACGGCGACCGTGACGGCTTGCCGACTATCCTGCTGGAGGCCATGGCGCTTGGTACGCCTTGCATTTCGACCGACGTCACCGGCATCACCGAGGTGTTGATCGATGAGCAGACCGGGCTGCTTGTGCCCCAACGCGATGGGGAGCGGCTTGCCGCCGCCTGCGCGCGCATCATGCAAGATGCGGACTTACGCTGTCGTTTGTCCGCCAACGCCCGAGGCTTGATCGAGTCCACGTTCGACATCCGCAGCAACACGAGGCGGTTGCGCGAGGTCTTTGTCGAGGCAACTACTGAGCGGCCCCAAGCACGTCTCGCGAAGGGGTAAGCATGTCCGGCACGTACAGGCGAATTGCGTCAATCAATCAGGACAGGGGCATCGATCCACATCGAAAGAAGGGCGCGGCGGTACACCTCACTGCAATGCGCGAGGCGTTCTCAGCGCTCGGCCAAGATGTAGTGCCTATTGATGCGCGCGAGGCAGGGGAGCTGACACGGGCGCTGTCCATCGCCCACGCGGCGAAACCGTTGGAGGTTATCTACGAACGCTACGCGCTCGGGTGCGCGGCAGGGGCGCGATTCGCTCGCGCGCACGGTATCCCCCTGGTGGTTGAGGCCAATGCACCGCTGGCGCATGAGCAGCGCCAATGGCGCAGTGCCATTGATGAGACGACCGAAGCGTGCGCCGATGCCGCATTGTTCAATACCGCCGATCTGGTGGTCGCGGTCTCCTCGTCAGTCGCCAGATACACCATTTTGCGCGGGGCCAACAGCGATAAAGTGATCGTCGAGCCGAACGCAATCGACGAGCGGCGGTTTAACCTTTGCGCGGCCGACAGCCCGCCGGTAGGGCTGGGGATCGCACGAGGTGACTTCGTGCTGGGGTTTCATGGGCGTGTGCGCCCGTGGCATGGGTTTGAGCGCCTGGTGCGTGCGTGCCGTACGCTGGCGCAGCAGCACCCGGTGCATCTGCTGGTCGTCGGCGAGGGCGACCTTGACGCATTGAAGCTACTTGCAGATGGTCAATACACCCACGTGCCCTGGTGTTCGCAGGCCGAGGTAGCACGCTACGTCGCACGGTTCGACGCACTCGCGCTCACCTATGATCCGGCCTTGCCTTGTTATTTTTCACCGCTAAAGCTTATGGAGGCGATGGCGTGCGCCGTGGTGCCCGTGGTGCCCGACCTCGGTGACCTACCGGCGTCTGTGCAACACATGCGTACCGGTTTGATCTACACAACTGACGAGCAAGACAACCTGGAGCAGATGCTGGACTGGCTCATCCTCAATCCGATGGCCAGATCAGCAATGGGCGCCGCGGCTGGTGAGTATGCCGCGCGCCATACGTGGAAACGGGTTGCTAAGCGAATCCTCGAACACCTGTCCGGAGCATCCCTTAGCATCGGACGGCAAGCCCCAAGCAACCTCGCGCCACAGGCCGGGACCTGAGATGAACGCGTTTGCCCACGCGATGTCACTGCTACCAACAGTCTGCGCACCGGGCACGAACGACAGCGAGATAACACGCGTGGACGTACGCCCAAAGGGCGTGATGCAGGTAGAAACCGTCAATGCTGAGGATCGTCGCTGGTTCACCTATGCTCAGCATCAGCTAAACGAAGTTGTCCCCTCAGAGGATCCATCGGTTTGCCTGTTGCGAGAACTGGGCGATCTAGCCCCTGGGCATGATCTTCAGGTGTTGAGCTATCGTCCCACGCGCCGAATTGTGTGTCGCGACCAGGGGCCCGGCAAACACCGAGTTCTTAAGGGTTATCGTAAGGGCAGGTCGCGCGAGGCCGCGCGCCGTCATGATCTGGCGCAACACCTGCTGCGTGATTCCACGCTTTGTACACCGCCGTTGATGCACGTGTTGGCCAGCGCTGAATGTCTGGCCTTTAACGAGGTGCCTGGGCAAGTACTGAATGTAGATCACGCCGAACTGGATACCTTCGAGCTGATCGGTGAGGGCATTCGAGTATTCCAGGATTCCTCGGAAGGCTCGCAGTATGCGATGCACGGTGTCGTTCAGGAACTTCAGGTACTTGACCGGCATGCGCAACGGGTCGGGAGTGTCGCCGGTGAGCTGCCCCCAGCTTGGCACGTGGGGCGGGTACGCGCGGGGGAGATTGCACCCGGCTTGCCCGCCGTGCACGAAGGATGGTCGCACCGGGACCTGCATGACGGTCAGTTTCTGGTATCAAGCGATGGCGTCACGTTGCTTGATTTTGATCTGTTGCAGCGGGCGGACGTTGCGCTCGACCCGGCGAACCTGCTGGTGCATCTGACCCTCCGCGCCCTGCAGGGGGTTGCGATGGCCACCGATGACAGCGCGAACCAGTGCGCGCGCGCGTTTCTGGATGGTCTGGGACGCGACCACGAAGTGGGTTTCTGGGAACGGTTGCGCTTCTACCAGGCCACCACTTTTCTGCGCCTTTATCTTATCTATCGGTTACGGCCTCGCTGGATCAGCGTGCTGCCGTCGTTGCTGACACTAGCTGAACGATGTCTGAGGGACCTCGAGAGAATACGGTTTCGAGCATGAAAAATGGTGGCTTGTTTGGGATGAGTCTTTGGCTGCTCCTGAGTGTTGCACAAGGCGCAGAGATACCCACAGATGCGATGTTGCAATTGCAGGTGGGGCACTGGGTAGAGTTGCGCGGCGCACTTGATCAGCGGGCGCAGGAATTTTGTGTCGAACGAATCGAGCTGCTGGAACCGGAAAAGCACGAGTACCTGGTGGGTACAGCGCGCGCGCCTGCGAATGAGCAAAATTTTGAACTGCTCGGGCAACGTATCAAGGTGTCAAAAAAGACGCAGTTCGAGCAAGTGGACGCGAGCGAGATTGATGGGATGCAGGTGAAAGTGGTTGGCTACTTCCGCGGCCCTGGGCGTTTCTCGGCCCGCGAGGTGAGCCCGCGCAATGGCGGTCGCGAGCGGATAATGGGGCGTATCGACGCCATTCGCCACAACGATGCCGGCACTGTTGTGCATGTGATGGGCTTGCGGGCGCATGCGGACTCCAAGGTGAACTTGCGGCACCAACGGCCACTATCGCAATACGCACTCAGTGAGCCTCGCCTCAGCCCGATTGTCAGGGAGACCGACGATGACGATCGCTTTGGCGATGGTGCGCAGTTGGGCCAATGGGGACGTCTTTCGATGCAATCGGAACTGCGTTCGACCGAGGAGTCAGACTTTGATCTGGATGCCGAAGATCAGGAAGATCGCCTGGACAACACACTATCCGTGCGGGCGCGCCTGGTGTTGTCGCCTTCTCACAAGCTCACCTCGCTGATTGAGGCTAGGCACAGTCAGTTGTTTCGTCGTGATGATGAGGATGGTCGTTTCAGTCGAGGCGACACCCGGCTGGGCGAGGCTTATGTGTATCTGCGAGGTATTCATGACTCGCCCATCGATGTGCAACTGGGGCGGCAGGACTTCGATGACGAGCGTGAATGGCTATACGATGAGAACCTGGATGGGGTTCGCGTGATCTGGCAGCACGCGGACTTTCGCGCCGAAGTTGCCCATGCGACGGTGCTGTTTGGGGGCGACCAGGAAGATCGCGATACGCGTACCACGATTGCCTATATTGCACACGAGGCGGACCGGCGCCACGCCGGTGCTTATGCCGTGCGTCGGGCGCGAGGTGGACTGGAGCCTTTGCGGACCACACACGTAGGGATACGCGCTAATGGCGAGTGGGCCACGCAGGCAGAAGGCTGGTTTGAACTGGCACGGGTGGAAGGCGAGCGGGAGCTGCGACAGTTCAGTGCCTGGGGCTACGATCTGGGGCTGACGTATAAGATCGGGGAGCGAGCGAACATCACGGTTGGTTTCGCCACTGGCGAGGGGCAGGTGACGGATGGCCGGGATAGCAGCTTTATTCAGACCGGTTTACAGGACAACAACGGGAAGTTCGCTGGCGTCACTTCGTTTCGCTATTACGGTGAATTGTTCGATCCGCAACTGAGTAATCTGCGTGTTATCACGGTGGGCGCGGGCTATCGGATGTCGCAAGCGAGCTCAGTGGATCTCATCTGGCATCGCTACCGCCAGGACCTGGCCTACGAGGAGTTGTTCGACACAGAGATAGATGACGATCCGAACGGGCTGTACCCGGACCTTGGCTCTGAGCTTGATCTGGTGCTCGGGTTGCGACTGGGCAACTGGGATGCCGAAGTGGTGGCTGCCTGGTTCCGCCCGGGTCGCGCCTTTGAGCATCGGGACAGCGCGACATTGACCAAGTTTCAGCTCCGCTACCGTTATTAGGCGCAGATTATGTAATCTCGGGGAGCGAGGTTGGCATTTCATCGGTCATTTTGGTGACATGCTGCTACCAACAGGGTGTTCCATTCTGCGACAGGCAGCGTCGAATACTATGGAACCACACAATTGGATAGCTACCATGCATACGTCTTTAACCCGATTCCTTTTTCCGGCCCTTGTCGGATGTCTGCTGAGCGGGAATGCCGCATGGGCGTTCCCGAGCATTTTGGACGCCTGGATGGACGCCTACCCGCAGGCGACGCTCCCGGATGATCTGACTGCCGCAACGGGAGCACCGTGCCAGCTCTGCCACGTCAATACCGGGGGCGGCGAACCGTGGAACCAATACGGATTCGCCGTGCTGTCCAATGGCGGCGCCAGCAACGTGCCGCAGGCGTTTTTCGATATAGAGGCGGAGGATGCTGACGGGGAAAGCACAACGAATCTGGATGAGATCACGGCCAATACCCTGCCCGGCTGGTGCGAGTCCGCCAACCCTGGGTGTGAGAATCTGGCGTGGACCCGCTCCGGCAGCAGTTCGCCTGCCACGCCACCGGCCGGTGTTACGCTGGATCCACCGCCGGGCTCGTTAGCGCCTACGGCGAACAGTGGTGGCCCGTATGGGGCAACGGTGGGTACGCCAATCCAGTTTGATGCCAGTGCCTCATCCGACCCGGATGGCATCATTATCAGTTGGGACTGGGACTTTGGCGACGGCAACAGTGCCAGCGGTGAACTGGTCAGCCACGCTTACGCGAGCGAAGGCGAATACATCGTCAGCGTGACCGTGACTGATTCTGATGCCCTCAGCGACACAGCCAGCACCACAGCGACGGTGGTCCCGCCGATGCAGCCGATACCGCCAGTGGCGGACGCCGGCGGGGTCTACGGCGGTGAGGCTGGCGCCGTGGTGAGTTTTGATGGCAGTGCATCGTTCGATCCGGATGGCAGTATCGTCGGCTGGATCTGGTCTTTCGGCGACGGCAGCTTCGCCAGTGGGGCACAACCCACCCACGTATTCACGGCGGCTGGGGAGTACACGGTCAGACTGCGTGTGACCGACAGCGACGGCCTTAGGGCGATTGCTGCCACCAGCGCGACCATTACCGATCCACTGGGTGAGGGCGAAGCCATCTACCGCTCGGTGTGTCAGAACTGTCATGGTGACCCGTGGGACGGGCCGGCCGTAGACCCCTCGCTGGTCGCCGGCCGACGCAACACCGGCGCGCGGGTGTGCTCGATTGACGGTGCCATCAATGGCAATTTTGTGTTCCCCGGCGGCGTACCAGAGATGCAGTTCCTACAGGGTGTCTACACGGCCGCGCAAATTGCAGAAGTCTCGGCATTTCTAAATTCACGGCCAGTGCAGCAGCAGCGACGCTACATTACCACCTGCGCCGGCTGTCATGGCAACGATGCGCGCGGCGGTCGAGTGGGTGAGAACATTCGGGGTGAAACCGCCGCGGATATTCGCGAGGCGCTGGTAGAGAAGCCACAGATGCGTTATCTGCAATGTCTGCCGGACCAACCGGATGTCGTGCAAATCGGGCGCTACCTGTCAACTCTCCCGGGAGGTGCGCAGTGATTCGCCAAAGTGCATGCGATGCGCCGCGTCGATCATGAACCGCCCGGGCCGGATCCCATCACGTGAATAGGCAGATGTCCGACATCAGCGATGAGCAACTGGTCGAGCATATTCTGGCCGCTGGTGCGCAGGCGGGTGCGAGCGAGCAGGAGCTACTCGCTCGCTATCAGCAACGCATTGCCAGATGGTGTCTGCACGTATGTCGCGATCCGGAGGAAGCCGCGGATACGGCACAGGAAGTGCTGATTAAAGTGCACACCAAGCTGGGATCGTTCCGCGGTGAAAGTCGGTTTTCTACTTGGCTATACTCAATCGCCCGGCGCACGGCGCTGGATCGGCTGGCCACTCAACGTCGCCGTGAAGCACAACTGGGCCCGGCGGATGCAATTTTGGATGCCATCACCGCAGAGCTGCCACCGGAAACAAGCGCAGCACGTGAACAGGTGTTGGAGCGTCTCGGCCAGGCAATGCGCCAGGACCTCACTCCGATGGAAGCCCGTGTTGTTTATCTGCACTACGTCGACGGCCTGACACTGCCAGCGATTACGAAGTTGTTGGGTCTGGAGAATCGTTCGGGTGCCAAGGCGCATATGGTTGGCGGTATGCGAAAACTCAGGAAGTACTTTGGCCCGTGGTTGGCACGGCAGGAAGGTCGATAGTATGACGAATAATAATCTGGCGCCTTTTGGTGCCGCGTTGGAGCAGGCGTGTCGCACGGACGCCTGCCCGCCACCGCAACTGTTTGTTGAGGTGGAGCATTTGCCGCCGGGCGAACGGGCAGCACTTAACGCGCATGTTGCGGTGTGTCCGGCCTGCGCGGCCGAGCGGGCATTAGCGGCCGGTTTCGCAGAGACGGATGAAGTTGCTGGGTCATCCACGGCCGACGTTCAAATGCTTGTTGAGCGCCTGCAACTGATGAGCGACGATATTGTTGCCGGCGGTACAGCGCCAACCGCGAAGCCAGCGCCGGGTGCGCGCGGGCGGGTTCGGGAGTGGGGCGCGTTGGCGGCTTCTTTGATCGCCGTGAGCATTGTTCTGCTACAACTGAAAGGCGGCCCGCCGCCGTTGCCGGAAGCACCGGTGGTGTCCGGTACCCTGCGCAGCGCCAGCTTGCTGGCGCCTCAGCCGTCGGGCGATCTGTCGCAGTGGCCTGCACACTTCAAGTGGGATGCTGTACCTGGCGCTGCTGATTACGCGGTAGCGGTGTTTGGCGTTGATCACGCGGTGCTCTGGGACGCCGCTGTATCTGGTACAAGACTGGAGACGTCGCAACTGCGGGCAGGCGGATTGCGCAGTCGCGTCAGGTATTATTTGCATGTTGATGCGCTTGATGCGGACGGTGCTGTCATCGCTTCCTCGCGCATCATCTTTCGCATTGACGAGACGCCCTAGTATAAGATGCATGAGAGGGAAGATTGAGGCGCCGCCCAGTGCACGCGCGGGGCGAGCCGATGGTACGGATAGACTTGCGGGGTAGCGTTATGTCCAGTTACGACCGACAACTTAGACCTCTGATTTTCGCCTCCCTTGCCGTGGCGGTCTGCTGTTGTGCCGGCCCCATCGCCTGGGCTCAGGAAGCACTGACCCTGCGGGTGAACGACGCAACCGGTTTTCCGGGCGGCGTGGTAGCCGTCGTGCTTCGCACCTATGCGTCCCGACCGGTCGGACAGGGGCAGGTGTGTGTGGGCCTGAGGGCGCAACGTGCCGCTGGAGGCTCACCTATCGAGCAGGTGCTGGGGGCGCGAGTATTTTCAAGCGCTGCCGATGCCGTTTTCCAGGCGCAGTTGGACGGCGAAGAGGTGGTGCTGAATTTCAGCTCCGCTAGTGCCAGCATCAATGCAGTCGATGGGCCACTGGCCGTCATCTATTTAAAACTGAGCAACAATGTTGCCGTGGGCGAACGCTTCGAATTGCGCCCGCAGTTTGGCGATACGGTGCTGCGCGATGAAGCGGGCAATCCTATCCCCCTCGAGTTGCGCGGCGGAGATTTGAAAGTTGATTTCCCGGGTGAACCGATGGAACTGGCCGCCGCCGCTGAACTGACAGCGCCTGGTACTGAGGCCTTTCTGAGTGTACAAACCGACCGCATCCGAGCGCTGGCAGGGGGGCAGGTGGCGTTTCGATTCGACGCGTCATTGGGGGCGGGGTTGCCGCAG
>CBDUQI010000057.1:0-28642 GCA_965369325.1 uncultured Gammaproteobacteria bacterium | reverse complement strand
GTGTACGGCAACCGCACCGCCCAGTCGACGGTGGCGATCTGCTTCACGCCACCCGCGGCACGCCTGCACCCCGCCCCCGCCCTGTTCGCCGACAGCATCACCGATCTACTCATTTACGAAACCAGCCGACTCCTGCGCCAATACCCGGCGCTGAACGCGATGCACGTGGACACCCGCAGCTATGCCAACTACGATCAGGTGAATGTGGGGCTGAGTTTCGATCAGGGCAGTGACCTGAAGGTGCTGGCGTTAGTTGATGCCGATATGCGCACGCTGGAGCAGACACAGCAGGAATTCGAGCGCCTGCTAGACCTGTACGAGTCGGGCGATACGTTGCCTGCCGACATTCTGGGCAGTGCCACCGTCACCGTGTCGGATTTGTCGCAGACCCCAGCCAGCTACATGCAACCATTGCTCAATGGCCAGCAGAGTCTGATTCTGGGCGTGACCGCGCAGCGCACAACCGACGGAGAACGCACTTACACCGTATACGCCTGCTTCGACCATCGCATCGCCGAAGGCCTGATGGCAACGCAGTTCTTAAGCGATCTGCGCGAGCGGGTGCTCAGCCACTATCACCAAACGGGTATCGCAAGTGTTCGCTGCACCAGTTGCGAGAAAACTATCGCGGAGGAACTTTCCCTGGGTGCTCGCGGCATGCTCGCCATTGTGTTGCCCGACGGCACTCACGGGGCGATTTGTCGCAACTGCCACGAGGGCTGGTAATGACCGCTGAAGGGCTGGCACCGTTTATCTCGCGGCTGCTCAATCGTCCGGTCAAGACGGATGAGATGCTCAGCTTAAGCTCCAGCCAGCGCGCACGTGTGCGGGCCTGGTGCACGGAACATCACATCCAATACCCCAACCTGCGCCAGCCCGTGAGCTTGTCGCAATTCGCCGAGCTGACCGAGGCGCCGCCCATCGCTGAGGCGGCGCCGAGCACTGATGCGCCCGCGCCCCCCGCGCGCGCCGGGTCACTGGCCCTGGGCGTGGACATCCAGAGTATCAGCGAGCTGTTCCCAGAGCACGTCAGCGACTTTAAGGCCGATCCTCAACTGACCGCTATCTTCACCCTGCGCGAGCTTTCATACGCCGAGGCCAAGCCCGACCCATATCAAACCCTGACCGGACTGTTCGCCGCGAAAGAGGCCATCATGAAAACCTCGCCCACGCTCATGCGGATGGCACTAAACGCCATTGAAGTGCTGCCGGATGAGCGCGGCGCTCCGGTCTACGGCAATCACACCCTGAGCATCTCGCACAGCGGCGGGATGGCCGTGGCGGTGGCCGCGTACCCAGCGCCCGCGCAAGAGGCCTCTGTGCCGGTGGCCACAGCGGTCCCCGCTGGGGCGGATGCGCCCGATGATCCGACGGTGGCCCCACCGCTGGCGCCGCGCCGCGGACGCTCCCCGGTTCGCATGCTCGCCTTTTACGCCTATCATCTGTTCCTGGCGGCTGGCGCCGCCTATGCACTTTTTTTGCTGGCACGTAGTCTGCATCTCATCTGAGAGCAGCGCGGCCGTTCATCCAGGGCCGCGCATTGAATCCCAGACAACCCGTCCTCATCGCCGCTCATCAACTGGCGTACGACACGCCATCTGCGCAGCGTACCCCGATTGACGCACTGGCCGAGGTCAGCAAGGCCACGCTCGCACAAGTGCCCGCACTCAAACCGCAAGCCCTCGATTGTGTTGCCGTCGTGGAACCACTGTGCGCCTGCATGAATCTGGGCGTGCCCGGCATTACCTACGACAACGTGCCCGCCAGCCTCGGCAAACGACTCGGTGCACAGCACGCCGCCTGGTTGCAAACCACTACCGGCGGTGACTCCCCGCAACGGCTGATCAACTATCTGGCCGCCCGCATGCTTGGCGGAGAGCAGCACTGCGCCCTGATCAGTGGCGCCGAACTACTGAACACCATGGCCAAAACCTTAGGCGGCAAAGGACCGCTGAAAACGGCCGCGATGGTAGCGCGCTATTTGCTTACCCGGCGCACGCCATTGCACACTTGGCACGAGTCCATTGGCAGTTCGCCGCACATGCTGGGCGATACACGCCCAGGCACCAGCCGGTTCGAATACCGGCACGGCCTATATCCGCCCTCCAGCACTTACCCGCTGTTCGAAAATGCCCTCAGGGGCCAGTTGGGTAATACCCTTGAGCAGCACACCAAGATGCTTGGGCAATTAATGGCCCCACTGGCTCAAGTGGCGGCAAGCCATCCGCTCGCTCGTTACCCGCAGGGGCCAACGGCACAGCAGATCAGCGCGACGAGCACGGACAACCGTATGGTCGGGCTACCGTACACCAAATGGATGAATGCGCGGCCGGCCGTCGACATGGCCGCGGCGGTGGTTATGTGTACGGTTGAACGCGCGCAGGCACTGGGCGTGCCACCCGATCAAATGGTGTTTCTAAACGGCTTTGCGGGCGCTCACGATCAATGGCATGTTACCGACCGTCGCAATCTTGCTGCCTCACCGGCCATCCATGAAGCCGGTCGCGCGGCGTTGCGAATGAGCGGGCTGAAGCTTGAGGAGATTAACGCGTTTGATCTTTACAGCTGCTTCCCCAGCGCGGTGCAGATCGCCCGCAATGAGCTGGGGATCTCGCCGCAGGACCCGCGCCCGCTATCGCTGACCGGCGGGCTGGCATACTTTGGTGGCCCGGGCAACAACTATTCGCTGCATGCCGTGGTGCAGGCAGTGCATGAACTGCGCGAACGACGCTACAAGCACGTGATGGTGACCGCGAATGGCTGGTACTTGACCAAACACGCACTCGGCATTTACTCCACTCACCCGGGCGTGGGTGAGCCGATGAATGCACAAAACATCCAGCAGCGGGTGGATGCGCGACCTGCGCGGCGACTGGATGAACAGGCCACCGGTACCGGCACGGTGGAAACCTATACGGTGGTGCACGACCGACGTGGGGCCATCAGCGCCATCGTGTTGGGGGAACTCGCCGGTGGCGAACGGTTTTTGGCCAACGTGCCCGGTTCACGAGGCGCGCTTGCGGCGTTGGCCCGACAGGATTTGCTGGGAGCACGCGGTACGGTAGTGACCCGCTTTGGGCGCTGCCGATTTTACCCGCACTAAGCCAGCCGGGATTCAGTCAACGGCTCCCGGCCCTGGTGGCAATGAGAAATAGGCCTTGAAGATCGTAAGGTCCGGAAAGTCCACCGTCCCGCTACCGTCAAAATCTGCATCCGCGTTCGCGCTAAAGAACACCTCCTTAAACAGTGTAAGGTCGGCAAAGTCCACCACCATGTCGTTGTTCAAATCAGGATCGCACAGATTACCGAAACCGTCCCCATCCGTATCGCGCTGGTCAGGGTTATCCAGCGCCGAGCAGTTGTCGGCCGCATCGTCCACGCCGTCCGCGTCGCTGTCCATGGGAAACATCAGACCGGTAGCAGCGCGACGCAACGTGTAAACGCTGTTCTCGTCCTGCTCCGAGTAATACACAAAGGTGCCTATATCGGTGCCCAGTGCTTCCGGATCGATACGATGGCCCGTGGTGGACGGATCATCCACGCGACGGAAAAAAGGCGCGGCACTGTCTACGCCGGCAATCCAGATCTGTGTATCGCCAACCGGTTGCGCGGGAAAGCCGCCGAGATCCGCTAACTCTTGAGCCAGCACCGTAACGATGTAAGATTTCCCCTGGTGCACGAACGGCTCCGGTGAGTGAAAAAACGGCAGCTCGGTGGAAGGCGAAAAGTAGCTGTAGATGCGGCTCCACACGCCCTCTATTTCGCGATAGTAGGCCAGCTCGTTATTGCTGATCTGTGCAAGCAGCAGGTACTCCCCCAGTTCCGGAGCGAACCACATAAACGGGACAAATTTGTTGCCGGCGTCAAGCGTTAGTTGGCTCGCTTGACCCGTCGCGGCATCAATCTGCGCCACCTGACTGGTCAGCCCGAAAAATTGCGTGGTCACAAAGCTGTTCTGTCCTTCCACCCAGCGCGCACCATCGGCAATACTGGCATCCACTTCCAACTCGGTGAGCGGGCTGCCAACTTCGCGCCATGCCAGCGTTCGCGGTTGCTCCGGGCGCTCGCAAAGATACGCCACCTGCGCCGCGCCACCCGTGGCCGGTGGGGTAGCGAAAGGGCGCCAGCAGCCGCGGCTTTCGTCCTGCAACTCGGTGCTCCACTGCCCACCCATGTCCTCGCTAGCGACACCCACTAACGGGACGGTAAGGATGGAACGGGTGTACACCACATAGGAGAGGCCGTTGCCATACCCCCACTCGGGGCCGTTCAGAGTTAAGTAAATGGGCGAAAGGCCGCTGTCCAGCATCGTGCCCATGCCGTGGTCCGGCACCATCAGCCCGCTTTGCGGGTCAATGTGTGCAATCCACAGATTGCCGGCGCCATCCTGCCAGGTAAGGCGGCTGCCCACGGGATCAAACTCGGGATCCGGCATGTTGGTTCCCGGTGCAGAAATCACCTGGTCATCGGGAACAAAATCAGCATATGCAGGTGCTGCATTAAGCAGGCATGCGGCCATGCAGCCGGCCGCCGCGCGGATAAGAATTGGCTTCATCTAGGTGCCACCCTCAGCGTTATTATTGTTTGTTGTCATGGCTGCTATACGCGCGAGGTGCCCTGCCTCAGGCTCACCAAAATCGCTCAATCTGTATTCAGCCCTTCTCAAGTTAGTTTAGCAGACCCGTATACCTCCGCCGGCCCAAGGTGACACAATACCGTCACCGGCACCATCCGATGGCTGATAGAACCGCGATTGACATAAGCGTTACCTCAACAGGCCGTGCAATTGAATGCTCGCCGGTACCCCGCTAGGATGAAGCTCAACAAACAAGACAAAGAAACACGCCATGAGCACGTATGCGCAAACTGTCGCCCCGCCCAGCAAGCTGCTGGCCCTGCTGGAACCCGGACGGGCGTTGTGGGAGTACGGCATGCTGCTCCCGGCCAGCCCGGTGCTAGCGAAGCTTCCTAAAGGCGACGGGCATCCGGTCATGATCTTTCCCGGCTTTCTCGCCGGTGACAATTCCACCTCAATACTGCGTGCCGCTATTCGCCATTGGGGCTATCGCCCGTACACGTGGGGCGCGGGACGCAACCTGGGACTACGCGAGGGCGATGACAGCCTGGAGCGGAGCTTGGCCCGGCGACTGGATGAAATCCACCGCATTCACGGCCAGCAGGTGACTCTCATCGGCTGGAGTCTGGGCGGGGTGTTCGCACGCGAACTCGCTCGCACACAACCCGATCAGGTGCGCGGCATCATTACCCTGGGCAGTCCATTGGGCGATCCGCGCGCTACCAACGTTTGGCGCATGTATGAGTCCGTCACCGGCACGCGGGTGGATGACGATACGTTGCGCGAGCGCCTGGAGCAGGTGTCACAGCCCGTGCCTGGCGTGCCGTCCACCGCCGTGTTCAGCAAGAGCGACTGCATTGTGTCCTGGCGAATCGCTCGCGAGCAACCCTCGCCGCTGACCGAGAACATTCAGGTCTCGGCCAGCCATCTGGGCCTGGGGCACAATCCGGCCGTGCTGTACGTGATCGCTAATCGGCTGCACCAACTCTCCCAATCGGCTTGGTCACCGTTCGACACCTCCGGCCTGCGCAAGTTGTTTTACGCCTGACACCCCCAGCCCGTTGGCGCGGGCCATGATAATTACGCACGAGTGCCGTAGTATGGCCAGCACAGGGTCACTACACACGAAGGGTTGAGCGCGTGGAACAACTTTCCGGACTGGATTCGGCATTTGTCTATATGGAGAACCCCAGCCTGCCGATGCACATTGGCAGCCTGGCCATCTACGACCAGTCAACCGCCCCCGGCGGCGCTGTCGGTTTTAAAGATATCCTCAGTTATTTTGAACAGCGCCTGCACAAAGCGCGCTGTTTTCGCCAGCGGCTGGCCAAGGTCCCGCTGGGGCTGGATCATCCTTACTGGATAGAAGACCCGGACTTTGATCTGGAGTATCACGTGCGCCACATCGCACTGCCGCACCCGGGAGACTGGCGCCAGCTTTGCATTCAGGCCGCGCGCCTGCATGCGCGACCGCTGGATATGAACAAACCGTTGTGGGAGTTCACCGTCATCGAAGGCCTGGATAATATTCCCGGCATTCCCAAAGGCAGCTTCGCGCTGGTAACCAAAGTGCACCACGCCGCCATCGACGGTGTCTCCGGCGTGGAGATGGCCGCGGCGGTTCACGACCTCACACCTGAAGGGCATGTGACTCCGCCGACACAGTTGTGGCAGCCCGACCGCCTGCCCACAGGCGTTGAGATGCTGGGCCGTTCGGCATTAAACACGCTGAAAACACCGCTGCGCCTGGCCCGACTGGCACGCTCTTCGGCGCCGTCGCTGATGCGCCTTGCCAACCAGATCATCAGCCGTGAGTTAAGCGTCACCACCAGCGTGCCGAGAACCCGCTTTAATCGCAACGTATCGCCACATCGGGTATTCGACGGACGCAGTTTTGATCTGGCGCAGTTCAAGGCCATTAAGAACGCCGTGCCCGGGGCCAAACTCAACGATGCGGTGGTGGCGGTGATTGCTGGCGCCATGCGCGAGTATCTGTTGAGCAAAGACGAATTGCCCAAGCATACGATGGTAGCGATGGCGCCTATCTCGGTGCGCGCGAAAGACCAGCGTGGCGAGGCCGGCAATATGGTCTCCGCCATGAGCCTGCCTATCTGCAGCCACATTGCAGACCCCATCGAGCGTCTGCAGGCGGTGGTGGTGCAAAGCACCAACGCCAAAGCCGTCGCCGGTGCCGTCGGGTTGGAACTGAGCAATGAGCTGGCGCATTTTCTGCCATCGACGATCGCCGGTTTGACCGTGCGGGCTTACGGACGCCTGGAGATGGCCGAGCGCCTGCCGCCAATCTTCAATACCGTGATCACCAACGTGCCCGGCCCCGGCTTCCCGCTTTACTCTATGGGTTCGCGACTGGTGGCCAACTACGGGCTAGGACCGATCGCGCATGGCGTGGGCTTATTTCAACCGGTGCTCAGCTATAACAACACCGTCACAATTTCGGCGATCTCCTGCCGTCAAATCATGCCAGACCCTGCGTTTTACTGTGATTGCCTGCAGCGCTCATTTGATCAGATGCTGGCGGCCGCAACGGCCGTGAGCACTTCGGCAGCGAATGCCGATGCTACTGACGGTGCCGGGGATGCGCCCAAGCGTAAAACACGCAAACGCAAAGCGCGTCCGGGCAAGACCAAGGCGCCGGCCAATGGCGCTGCCGCTGATAGCAGCACAAACGACGCGAAGAAAGGTACCGCGAATAGCCACGGCGAGACACCTGCGGCGGCGCGTAAGCTGGCAAAGAAAAAGCGCCGCAAGACGAGTCGGAAAAAAGCGGCGAAGAAGCTCGACTAGCCAGCGGCCGCACTTGTAACCAGGTGCTGTTCTTCACTCTACATTGTCACCATGACAGAACATTTTTTGCAGCGAAGTCTGCTTGTATCGCTAGTCTGCGACAACTTAGTTGACGAGGTATAACTGTGATCGGCTCTCGGTTTGATATTGGCCATGGAAATCAATCTTCGATACCGTTAGGAGAGGTTGAAAAGAGCGCCCTGCACGAATTAAAGAAAGCGATAACTGATAAGAAATTGACTTTCTCTTATCATGATTGTCCCATCTGCGGCCAACGGGAGATGGAGACGCTAGCCAACCGAGATCGATATGGGGTGCCTTGCACGACCGCATTGTGTTCCGCATGCGGATTAATGCAGACGCAGCCCTATCTGGACAACAACTCCTTAACGCTATTTTATCAACAATACTTCACCCGCCTGCATCGCGGCTCGGACGGCCCCACCGACGAGAAATTTCAAAGCCGACGTCAATATGGTGCAAAGCTTTCCTCATGGCTTCGCGAGCATTGCGATGTTGATAGTGGGACGATCGTTGACGTGGGCTGCGGTTCGGGTGGCATCGTTCAAGGATTTCAAGATAGCGGATTTTCAGCCATCGGGGCTGACATGGATCCCGAATACATCGCTTTTGGCAAAGATAAAGGGCTCGATCTCAGACTTGGAACCTTGTCAGATATTGAATTACCTAAATCCGCAACGCTAATAACCTATGTTCAAGTCCTGGAACATATCGTGGACATTAACGGCGAGATTAGTCGGCTGGCAAAAGTCATGCCTAAACAGGCGCGGCTTTTCATCGAAGTGCCTGGTCTTACAAGTTTACCGACCCAGTATAGCTATGATTTTCTTCACCTGCTTCAACTCGCACATGTTTGGCTGTTTTCGCCCACGACCCTATCTAAGTTATTTGCAAGCCACGGCTTTGTAGCAGAGCATTTAGATGATCATGTTCGTGCTATTTTTCGATACGACCCAGATGCAGCTCGCGATCGGGAAACACCTCATGAGACGGTTGAAGACATTAAGTCACTCATCCGGCGTTTTGAGCGGATTCGCCCGCTGTATTGGCGATATTGGGCGCGAGCGATTAAAGCAAAACTAAAAGCACTATAGTTCGCTGACACGGGTCTGGTGGCGCAACAGAACTTGCACGATAACGGTTTGAATTATCAATCCGGCTGCAGCCGCGCCAAACAGTGCAACAACGCCAAAAATTGGCCCCCAAATTAGAGCAATACTGATATTTGCGCCGCCGCCTAGTAAGGCTGCTACCCCAAAGGTTTTGGTCCGTCGCAGCCCGACGGCTAACCAATATGCTCTTAAGGAAAAAGAGTAAGCCAACATCTGGACAAACGCGGCGCCTATCCATCCGTAATGAAAATTATAGTCTTTGGGAGCAAGGTACTCGATCAGGGGTAGCCCCAGAACAAGGGCGAGGAAGACACCAAAAACAATTTTTAATGACGGAACGAAGCGTGCATTTATCGCATGCAATGCAGCATCAATCTGATCTGCTGCGAAATACCGCATAATGATTGGTCGATTAGACTCGTACAATGTCGTTATGATGAGCGCGACAGCAACTAAAAATTGTCCAATCAAAGTGTAACTCGCCATGTCGTTTGCGGCGATCCAGGGTCCACCAATCCAGCGGCCAGAGTAATTGACTATCCATTGGACTGAAGCAAAAAGCACCGTTCCAATACTGTAATTCAGCCCAACCCAAAAATAGTCAAATGACAGCTTCCCGCCCTGGAAAAGAGATCTTGCGGCATAGGCGGCGTACAACAGGGCCGTAAGCTGCCCGCCGCTATACCCCAAAATTGAAGCGTATAGCGGATCCATTCCAAGCCATATTCCGATGACTGAGATGATGATTGCACCCAAACCGGTGATTAATCCGAAAAGGAAAAACGGAACCGTTCGATTTTCAAGTCTCAGCAATAAATTGAAGAACTGACTTGCGAGGAATATGATGCCTGCGCCCAGAATGATGCCGTAGTTCCTCGCCTCGCCAAGCGTCAGCGGATCGTTTACCGAGAAAAACTGCAGTATCAGGATGATAACTGCCGCGCCTGAAAATACAGCCACCACACCCACGAGCAAACAAGTCCACAGGTAATCACGGCGTTGTTGATCATCTTCAATATCGTAGTAAATTCGTCCAATCGAAGTATGAATATTCATTGCCAGAAGCGGCACCATCAACGCGAACAGACTGACAAATAGTCCGAATCGATAAACATCCCCGACCGAGCCCAAGTAGACCAGCAATCCAAGTAACAGAAGCTGGCCCGTTTTCTGGAAAATATTTGAAAGCAAAAATGCAACATATCGAATTTTTGCATCCGAAAATTTGGACATTTTGCGAGCGATCAAACTCTTCATTTACATTCTTTCATCCGATAATGGGAACAACGTGTTCTATTGCAATGTCGTGGGGGTTTGAGCGAAGTTATATTGGCCACACCCCAAAAGCGCTTGCTGGTTTTGTAGGATTGGCTGCTCAACGCTTGCGAGTTGTTGTGGAGATTGATTCACAAACCGGATGAATTTATCGGGCAGACCAAGGGCGAAAATCTCAACTCCCTAATCGAGTTGGCCATGTCGTCCAAGAGTCCATGCATTTTATCATGAGAAATGAGCGAAAATATCGCGCGGCCGCAGGCGAGGGGTAGCATTCGAGGACGCCCCTTCATTATGATCGCCTATGGAGCGTTCAAGTAAATTCCACGACATCGTCAGGTGCAGACACATTCAATCGAAAAATCTCCGCCGTAATACTCCCAGCGCGCAGCAAGTCGAGCATCGGCATGGTCAGCTCAGGGGGCCGCAAATTATCGCCACGGCAACTGGAACCTGAGCATGCCCGGTAAACCCGGTTCGCCCGAACAAGCCGGTACCCGTCTTGTGTGGGACCTTCCGCTGCGGCTGTTGCACTGGCTGCTGGTGCTGAGCATCGCCGGCTCGTGGATCACCATCAAAGTCGGCTACGACTGGGTTCAAATGCACATCTACCTTGGCTACTTTACCCTCGGGCTGCTGCTGTTTCGGGTGCTGTGGGGGTTCGTAGGGCCGCGTCATGCGCGCTTTGGCCAGTTCCTGCGCGGCCCGCGCGCCACCTGGCGTTACGCTCGATCGCTGGGCCAACGGGACAGCCCGCCCAGTGTAGGGCACAACCCGCTCGGCGCCTGGATGGTCATGGCCATGCTTGCGATGCTCGTGTTCCAGGCCGTCTCGGGTCTGTTCGCCTCCGATGACATTCTCTATGCAGGGCCGTACAACGGCGCCGTCACGCAGGGCTTGGCTGACCGCCTGACACGGTTGCATAAACAGAACTTTAACCTGTTGATCGTGAGTGCGACCGCGCTGCACCTACTAGCCATTACCTATTATGCGTGGCACAAGCGTCAGAATCTGCTGCGTCCCATGTTGAGCGGCCGAAAACCCGTGCAACTGGTGCCAGCGGGACAAGCGATTGAATCATCGCGTGTGGGGCGAGCGTTGCTGCTGGCGGTGCTGTGCGCGATTGCGGTTTATCTGCTGATCAGCATGGCACCGCCGCCCGCGCCCATCGACTACTTTTAGGTGAGCAGGCCAGAATGCTATCGCCCTCGCAACAGCATCCCGACGGTCCAATTGAGCTTACTCGACCCGATACTCATCATGACAGCCCTTGCAGCTGCCACCGGTTTTAGAGAACGCTTTCTTAAACGCCGCCTCACCCTTCTCGGCGGACGCCGCCAGCGCGGAGGCGGCTTTGGTCAGCGCCTTGGCTTTCGTCGAAAAGTCATCGTAGTTTTCCCAGATGCCATCCAGCGCCTCAGTGTTCAGATCCGCCTCCCGGGTATCACGCGCGAATGCCTCGTCGATCATGGTGCTCATCACCCGGATACGATTGGCGCGTTTTTTAACCTCAGCCGCATCAAACTCAGTGTGCCCGCGCACCATCCCCGCTAGCGGGCCGAAATTGGCGCCCATCACCGTCAGTACCGACTGGCGATACTTTAGTGCCGCTTTGTTCGGATCACGGTCTTGTGCATAGCTTGTCCCGACCAACAGGGTCGTGAGTGCGGCAACGACCAATAACTTTACTCTCATGTACATCCTCCCGGGGATATTCGCCTAACCATAAACCGCATACTACCCTGCCCGTGGCCAGCGCATGGTAAAGCTTAGTCAAGTGGGCAGGTCGCTCGCTTGGGGCATGGCCAGCGGCGGACACAACCGTTATGCTGAGCGGCCTTGTTATGCTCGGCGGGAACATCACAATGCAAGACGAAACAGTCACTTATAGAGCCTGCAACTTATGCGAAGCTATTTGCGGGCTCACCTTCCGCGTGCAGGGCGGAAAAATACTTTCCATCCGAGGCGACAGCGCCGATCCGCTCAGTCGTGGCCATATCTGCCCCAAGGCCGTGGCACTACAGGATTTGCAAAATGACCCAGACCGCCTGCGCTCACCCGTACGACGCGTCGATACCGAGTTGGGGACCCAGTGGCAACCCATCAGTTGGGATGAGGCGCTAGATACCGTCGCCGAGCAACTGGTGGACATCGTACAAAACGAGGGGGTAGATGCCTTAGGCGTCTATTTTGGGAATCCCAGTGTGCACAACTACGGCATGCTGACCCACCAAAAAGCGCTGTTCTCGCACCTGCGCACGCGGAATCGTTACTCCGCCACCTCGGTGGATCAGCTACCGCACCACCTTACCTCGCTCTGGCTGTACGGCCACAAAGACCTAATTCCCGTGCCAGACATTGACCACACCGACTATCTGTTGATTCTGGGCGGCAACCCGATGGCCTCCAACGGCAGTATCTGGACCGTGCCTAATGTGCCCAAGCGGTTCAAAGCGCTCAAACAGCGCGGCGGAAAACTGGTGGTGATCGACCCGCGGCGCACCGAAACCGCTGAGGTTGCCGACGCATACCACCCGATCCGCCCCGGCACGGATGCGCTGGCGCTGCTGGCTATTGTGAACACATTGTTTGCCGATGGACTGGCGGCGCCAGGCGCGCTGGCCTCGTTCACCGAAGGGCTGGATGAGGTGGCCAGCGCTGTCACCGCGTTTACGCCGGAGGCGGTCACCGAACATACAGGGCTGTCGCCGGCGGTCATCCGAGGGCTAGCGCACGACCTGGCCGGCGCACAAAGAGGTGCCTGTTACGGGCGCATGGGCGTCTCGGTCCAGGCCTTTGGCACACTCAACCAATGGCTAGTGCAGTTGATCAACATCGTGACCGGTAATCTGGATCGTGAAGGCGGCACCATGTTTCCGCTGCCGGCGGTAGACACACTGCCGCACAGCAGTAAGGGCGGTTTCGCCCGCGCACGTAGCCGTGTGCGCGAGCTGCCGGAATTCTCGCGCGAGCTGCCGGTGGCCGCGCTGGCGGAGGAGATTCTCACCCCGGGCGAAGGTCAGATCAAAGCTCTGTTTACCGGCGCCGGCAATCCGGTGCTCTCCACGCCCAACGGGCAGCAGCTGGACGGAGCGCTGGCCGGGCTGCAGTTTATGGTTTCACTCGACCCTTACATTAACGAGACCACCCGCCACGCGCATGTGATCCTGCCGCCAACCACACCACTTGAACACGACCACTACGATCTGGCCTTCCATGGCCTGGCGGTGCGAAACACCGCGAGAATGAACCCGCCGCTGTTCGATAAACCGGACGGTGCGATGCACGACTGGGAGATCTTCAACGCGTTGGGTGAACGTGTCGCGACCCGCCTCGGGAGCACGCCCCGGCCACTGCCCGCCCCCGAGATGATCATCGATCAGGGTTTAAAATTCGGGCCCTACGGGCAATCGCACGGACTCAGCCTGAAGACACTTAAAGCACATCCGTCCGGCATCGATCTCGGCGCCCTGCAAAGCCAATTGCCTGCCCGATTGTTTACCCCTGAGAAAACCATCCAGTGTGCGCATCCGTTGATGCTCGACGATATCCGGCGCGCAGCGCAACAGCTAAACCGGCCCGTCCCCACCGACCAGTTGCTGCTGATCGGGCGGCGCCACGTGCGTTCCAACAATTCCTGGATGCACAACTATCATCGGCTGGTGAAGGGCAAACCTCGGTGCACCCTGATGGTAAATCCTAAAGACGCACAATCGCGCGGGCTACAGGACGGACAACGGGTGAGCGTGCGCTCACGCGTGGGCCAGGTAGACGCGCGGGTGGAGTTCACCGAGGCGATGATGCCGGGCGTGGTCAGCCTACCGCATGGCTGGGGCCATGCACGTGAGGGCGTGCAACTAGGCACCGCCGCGCAGCACGCGGGTGTGAGCTGCAATGATCTGACCGACCATCAACTGCTGGACGAAGTGTCCGGGAACGCTGCGCTGAACGGGGTACCGGTAGAACTGGCGGCACGGAGCGGGTAATCCTCGAACCGCCTGCGCCGGTCTACGCCGCGGTCGGCAAGCGCCTCGATGGATAGCTGTTAGTTTAAGTTGACCAACATAGCCTGGATATTGGTGTACCCACGTGCCTTGGCAATCGCCTCAGGCGTCCAGCCTCGGGCGGTGATCAGCGCACGGTCTGCACCGTGCTCCAGAAGCAGCAATGCCATCTCCTCGTGCCCTCTTGAAACCGCTGTGTGCAACGCCGTCCAGTCGGCCGCACTAGTGACATCCACCGGTACCTGCCCATGCGCCAGCAACAGGCGCACTACGACCAGGCGGTTCTCTTCAGCGGCATAGTGGATGGCATGTTTGCCGTGGTTGCCGCGCGCGTCCAGATGCACACCGCTTTCGATCAGACGCGCCAACGTGTCTGCAAATCCACGGTTGGCCGCGAGACAGACCAGCGGCAAGCCGTTGGCGGTGGGGATATCTGGATCTGCACCTTCGGCCAGCAACCCGGCGACCACCTGACTGTAATCCCGCTCCACGGCTAGCAACAGCGGCGTCTTACCGGCGACATCAGCCGCTTCCAGATCGGCACCCCGCCTGATCAGCGTCTCTATGATAGCCCGTTGGTCCGGTGTCACCGCAGGTGCCGGCAGGCCGACAATCTGTACCCGCGCGCCCAGCCCTTCCTGGATCATCTGTTCTTTCACCTCATGCCCAGCCACAATCGCGGCCATCAGCACGCTGCGGCGGCTGTTGTCGCGTGCGTTCACATTCGCCCCCGCATCCAGCAGTGCGACCACGCTCGGCAGATCGCCCGTGCGCGCGGCACTGAGCAGGCGGACATTTACTTCACGGCGCTCATTGAGGCTTTTGTTGCGCTCGCCTGCTGCAACGGCTTGCGGTGCGGGTGGGCCGGATTCCGTCGGCCCTGAGGCACAGCCCAGCGCGGCACTCAGTACAAGAGCAACGCTGACCGCCCGCAGCAGACGGAGGAGGTTCTGTTCAATTGGCATCATGGGAGGCGATTATACAAATAGAAACAGCGCTCGCCATGGCGACCGCTGCTCAATTTTATTGCCTGTACCGGAGCCGGCAACAGTCTAGCAGCGTCAGCCGCTGCCAGACTGTGTACACGGTGCTCTTTACAGGACGATCTGCATGCTCTTCAGGAACTCAATGATGTCGGCCTGATCGGCTTCAGACATTGAGAAGAAGGCATCGCGCTCAGCGCGGGCGTCGCCGCCATGCTCGCTGATCGCTTCACTCAAGGTGGTCAGATCGCCAACGTGACCGTACGGATCACTGCTGCCGGCATCCCACAGACGACGCGTGAGGAATTCCTCGGTCGGACGGGGCTGCACAGCGACGGTGAAGGTGGACGGATCATCAAAGCCCGCCAGGTTGCCCTGGGCCAGCAATTCGTTGCAGAAGTGGTTGTAGTCATCGTCACACAGGTTGTAACGCTTCAGGTCGGTAAAGGCACGAACCAACGCGCCGCCGTTGAATGGCAGCAGGCGAATGCCTTCGCCGGTGGTGGTCATGTCAAAGGCGTAGGTATCGATGTCTTGCGGACCTGCGTTGCCGCCCGGGTTAAACGGGTTGGGCTCGTAGAAGTTCGGATCGTTCAGCACCATGGCCGGACGGTGGCAACCTGCACAACCGGCATCTTTAAAGGTGCTTGCACCACGCAGAACCGCCTGGCGACGCGCCGGCTCAGCCGGCAGAACGCGTGCAGGTGTGGGCAGTGCAGCCTGGTAGATGGAGGTGGCGGTAATATCGCCAACGGTCAGCTCGTTGGCCAGACCATCCATATCCGGATCCAGATCTTCGCCAAAACGCTCAACCGACTGCATGCCGTGGTGATGGTTCATGGCATTGTTGGTGAACTCACGCAGGGATACAACTGCACCTTTCTGGTGAAACGGCTTGACGATCAGATCCCAGTCCACACCTTCAATCCCGGTGGGGTCAACCATGCCACTCGGCATGACCGTGATGGTGCCGAACTCTACGTTCTTGGCAACCAGATCGCGGGTCTGCGGGACGCCGCTGTCAGCCGCAGCCACAGTAGCTTCAGCGCGGATGCCGTGCAGCTCGACAGTCATTTCGCGGGCCAGCATCTCGATGGCGCCAGCGCCGTTCATGCCGATGGTGTTGCGGTTGTTGGTGCTGGCAGTGGAGATATCGAAGGTGACCGGATCGGCCCCCTGTGCCAGTACGAACACGTTCACAGCAAAGTCACCGTTACCGCCGTCGCCTGGATCAATATGGCAAGAGGTACAGGCGTTGGAGTCAGGTGCGGAGCTGCGAATGAAGTTGGGCTCATCGGGCACGCGTGGTGCGCCGGTGCCGGTGGTGGCCGGGCGACCCTGGCCGTCCAGCGTGTTGAAGCGAGCTTCGAACAGCGCATCACCAAAATCGAAGATCTGATCGAAGCTAAGTGCTCCCGAATCGATGTCCGCCTGGTCGACATGAGTTTCAATGACCGGACGCTCACCGATGCTCACGCCGCCCTCTATCACTGTTTGGGCGACCAACTGGCCACCGGACAGTACGACGATCGCGCCAGCGGCCGTACCGATTAGCTTGATATTACGCATTTTTTATAATCCTCCGAGTCCCCCGACGCGCCCCTTATGGAAGCATTTTTGTCGCCGGTGTGACGCGCCCTCTCTAACGATGAAGCGCAGTTCTGGTTTTTGATGTCATCCGATGCCGAAGCCGTGCTGCTTCACATATTGGAATCGTTTTAATTGTGCGAGACTCAGTCTAGCGAGATGCCCGGGCGGCGGCGAGAGACAACGGCGGACAAGCTTCGGCCAGGGGTGGGGACATTAAGGGTCAACTCAGGTCAATTCAAGATGTTACGTATAAATCATACGCGGTGGATTACATAGTTGCACTACGTCAAGCGATGGCTCCCAAGCCCTTGTGCATTGCAATATTTGAGCGCCTGACGGGGAGGTTCCACCACTCATGAAGGACCGTCGCGTAGAGTCGACGATAGTCCAGCACGAAGCGCAAATCACCGCCCTCCAGCTCACCTAGCGAGGGCTGCTGGCCGTACAGGCCGCCCCTGACCCGGCCACCCAGCAGCAAATGTGGCGCGCTAGTTCCGTGGTCGGTGCCCTTGCTGGCATTCTCGCCTGCCCGACGTCCAAACTCCGAATACGTCATCACCAGGGTCTGCCGCCAGGTACCGGCTTTGATCATCCTCGCGCGAAACTCGCCCAATGCGTCGGCCAGTGTTTGCATCAGCTTGTTGTGCGTCGAGGCTTGATTGGAGTGAGTATCGTAGCCGCCCTGGGCCACTTTGATCACGCTGAGCGGGGCACCTGCCTCAATCAGCCGCGCCGCGATATCCAGCGAGGCAGGCAGCCGTTGTGCACCGCGCATCGGAGAGGCACCCAGCAAATAGGGCGCCAGCTGTGCCGCTGCACGCGAGGTGCGAGCATCCACTTGCAGCAAATGCTCCAGAGCCGGATTGCCACCGCTGGCAGCGGTGGTTGCGATAGCGGGGGTAGAAGGCGCGGCCGCGCGCGCCTCGCCGCGCGCCAGCAGGCGACGAACATCGTCCACCGCAAGCACGTTGTGACCGCCGCGGAAAGGGCCTTCTGCCCGATCCAGCACCAACCCGTGGGTAACATCGCTTGGATGTGGTGATCCGTCGGCAAAGGCCTGGGCCAGCCAACCGCTTGGGCCTAGTTGCTGGCCATCGCCAGCGGTCTCCCATATATCAGTGGATGTAAAATGCGAGCGGTTCGGTTGCGGATAACCCACGCCCAGGCAAACCGCCAGCTCATCGGCCTGCCAGCCCGCCATCAGCGCCGACATACGATCATTCAAGCCCAACTGCTCGTTCAGTGGCAGCACCCGGTCCCGACCCAGCGCCAGCGTAGGGCGCAATCCGCGGTAGGCCGGATCGCGCCACGGCGCTACCATACTCAGGCCGTCGTTCGCCCCATCAAGCTGTACCAGCACCAGATAGCGGCGCTTGCCGCGCGCCTGCGCCTCGCGTGCCAGCGCGGGCAGATGCCACCCCATCGCCAGTGCTGCCGCGCCGATCAGACAACCGCGACGATGCAGGTCGGGCTTTGGGTCGCTTTGATTCGCCAGTATTCGCCTCATCGCGCAGTGTCCATCGTTGGATTACTTCAGTTGATAGGCCGGATCGGCCAGCAGCGCCAGCGCATACTCACGGGCATCACGCGCCGCCGGCACACTCACCGGGGCCGAGGCGAGCAGCCACGCCTCAAGCGTTGCCTGCATTTGCGGATTCAGCTCGGCGCGCTCAAAGCTGCTGCCTTCGCGGCGCGGCGCACTCATTGCCACACGTTCGGCAAACTGCTCGCGTAACAGCAGCGAGCCGGAAGTAATCCAGGCCAAACCGCCCTCCCATCCCGCCACATTGGGCGGATCGAACAGGTCCTGGCCCATATCGCGCATCACGCGCACCGCAAAGGTGGTATCGCGCTGCTCACGCCCTTTGAGCGAGCCCGCCAGACGCAGGGTGCCCACGACCAGCTCCGCAGGCGATTTGATCAGCGCACCGCGATTCGCGGGCGACCAAAAGCCCTCACTCGACAGCACCGCCTGCAACAGCGCCGAAATATCGTAGTCTGATTGCGCGAAGCCCCGCGCCAGTCGAGCGATTTCGGCGGGGTCCGGTTTCAGCGCGACGAATTCATGCCAGATCTTTTGCGTCACAAACTCTGCGGTACGCGCATTACCTAGCAGGATATCCACCACATCCTCACCGTCCAGGCGGCCACGATGCTGCAAAAACTGCTTCACGCCGGCATCGTGACGTTTGCGTCTGACTTTGAATTTCAGCGTCGAGGGGCTAACACCCCAGCCGGTGAAAGCGCGCGCGGCCTGTTTTATGTCCTGCTCGCTGTAGTGCCCCTCGCCCAAGGTAAACAGCTCAAGCAGCTCGCGGGCGAAGTTCTCATTTGGCGCGCTTTTTCGGTTCTGGACGTTGTCCAGATAGGTCAGCATGGCGGGATCGCGGCTGATCCCGTGCAGCATTTGCGCAAAACTGCCAAGCGCATGGCGGCGCAGCAGCATGTGCTGCTCGTACATGAGGTGGCTGGAGCGTACCTTGCGAAAGCTGGAGGTAAAGTGATTGTGCCAAAACAACACCATCCGCTCGGCCAGCGGTGCATCGCTCGCCACCATCTGGCTCAACCACCACTGCTTTAACGCCTGCGCGCGCTCACGCTCGACACGACGCTTGTTGCGCTTGGCTTCATTGTCCAGCGCGCGCAGTTTGGCCGGGGTCAGCGCCGGGCTATTGACCCAATCCGGCAGTCCAATCAATCTGCTATCCGTAGCACCTCGCACAATCTGCTGGATGGCCTGCTGGCCACTGCGCCCGACAAACTGCTCCAGCGTTTTGATATCCGGGGTAAAGCCGGTGCGGCTAAGCAGATGCCGTGCATCCTCGCGTGACAGGGCCCGGGGTAGCGCGAACGCGACAGACTGCCCCACCGCCGAGGCGCTATCAGCGTCAGCAGCAGGGGCTGCCCGGCTAACGCCGGCGCCCAATACCAACGCCACCATCGCGATCATTTTCAGCTGGTCCAACATCGCCGCTACTGTACACCTGCGCTCACCTTGTACTATTAACCAACGTTAAAACTGCCGATTCAGTTGACACTTTGGCCGGTCACAAGGTGTTACAGTCCTCGGCATTGAGGTCATCAACGGCACAAGGCCCGACCCGCACCATGTTGAAACTGCTACATATTACCGATACCCATTTGCTTGGCGAACCGGGCGCGCAGTACCGCGGGATGGACACGCGCACCAGCCTGGTGCAGGTGTTGGACCGGGCGAGGACCCACAGCTCCTACGACGCGGTGGTGCTGGGGGGAGATGTCAGCGAAGACCAGTCAGCCGCCAGCTACCACTTTATTGCAGATACCCTGCGCCCGCTGGGCGTCCCAGTACTCTCGGTACCGGGCAACCACGACGATCCAACCGGCATGCACCAGTATCTGAACACCTTCCCGTTTCAGTTTACCGGCGTCTCTGAGCACCCGCAGTGGAAGGTGCTGCTACTGGATTCACTCAATCCCGGCCGGGTGGACGGTCGCCTGAGCGCATCGTCACTGGCATTGCTGCACGAGCAACTCGCGCTGCCCGACCCGCGCTACCTGCTGCTGTGCCTGCATCATCACCCGGTACCGATGGGCAGTGACTGGCTCGACACCATTGGCCTGACCAACGCAGAGCGGTTGTTCGCCGCCATCGACCAGGATGACCGGGTGCGCGGGGTGTTATGGGGACATGTTCACCAGGCGTTCGCCGCCACCCGCAATGGTGTGCGCCTGCTCAGCTCGCCCTCTACCTGCCGCCAATTCATGCCTCGCGCACCGCACTTTGCGCTCGACACCCGCCCACCAGGTGCCCGCTGCCTGCAACTGCACGAGGATGGGCGCATTGAAAGCCACCTTATCTGGATCCACCCACATGCCGATTAGATTCCTGCTCCTGGCTACTTGCATCGTGATGTTCGGCGCCTCCTTTTGTAAGGCCGAGGCCGACAAACAAGTGCCGCTGGCGTGGCGCATTGCGGATCAGGACAGCCAAATTATCCTGCTGGGTTCCATCCACATGCTGCGGCCACAGGACTATCCATTGCCAGCATTGATCGACCAGGCCTATGCCACCGCCGAGCGCTTGGTGATGGAGCTGGATATGGACGACCTGGACCCGCAGGAAACCATGCAACTCAGCCTGTCAATGGGCTTGGGCGAAGACGCCGATACGCTGCGCAAAGCGCTGGGCGAGAAAACCTTCGCCAGGGCAGCCGAGCAACTGGCCAGCCACGGCATTAACATTGCACCCATGAGCAAGATGGAGCCGTGGTTCGCCACGCTTACCTTGGTGAACCAGCAGCTGTATATGCTGGGCTACGCCTCGCAATTTGGCGTCGAGGCGCATCTTAGCGAGCGCGCGGTACGCGACGGAAAAGATATCTCCGGGCTGGAAACAATGCGCTATCAGCTGAGCCTGTTTGATGACTTGCCCAAGCGCACCCAGCGCAGAATGTTCAGCGAATCGGTGCAGGACCTTGCACTGGCACGCGAGCAAATGGACCGTCTGGTGCAAGCGTGGGCGGCAGGCGATGAGGTCACGCTGCAAAGCGAGCTGATGCAGGAATTTGAGCAGATGCCGCGACTTTACAAAACGCTGGTCACTCAGCGCAATCGGCTGTGGAGTCGCAAAATTGAGAAACTACTGGCTGGGCAGGACGACATCCTGATCGTGGTAGGTGCCCTGCACCTGCTCGGAAAAGACAGCGTACTGCACCTGCTGGAGAAGCGCGATATCACACCTGAACGATACTGGGCGAGCCTCCATTCCACGCAGATGCCTACACCAAGCAGCAGCTTACCCGTGCGAGATTAGATCTCGATCATCTCAAAGTCTTCCTTACCCGCCCCGCAGTCAGGGCAACGCCAGGACAGCGGCACATCGTCCCACAACGTTCCAGGCGCAATCTCCGAATCGGGATCACCGTCTTGCTCGTTGTAGACGTAACCGCAAATAACACACATATAAGACTTCATGGAACGCAAACGCTTCTCTGGCTGGTAAGGGGGCGGTATTCTCCCACGATGTGCCGCTCAGGCAAAGCCCAAAGTGTGCGCTGGCTCACGTTCGACCCGTTAACCTGCGCGTGACACAATTAGTAACCGAAAGTTCAGAGCAATTAATATGAGCGACTACTTCGAAAGAGCCCGCCGTGTGATCCCCGGCGGCGTGAACTCCCCCGTACGCGCATTCGGCGCGGTGGGCGGAGAACCGGTTTTTGTCTCCAAAGCCAAGGGTGCACGCCTGTACGCACAAGACGGGCGCGAGTTTATCGATTACGTGGGCTCATGGGGACCGATGATTCTGGGCCACGCGCATGATGATGTGGTACGCGCTGTGCAACAGGCCGCCGCCAATGGCTTGCACTATGGCGCACCCACTACACTTGAGACCGAGCTGGCGGAGAAAATCTGCCAGATCATGCCATCGATTGAACTGGTGCGTATGGTCAGCTCAGGTACTGAGGCGACCATGAGTGCAATCCGCCTGGCGCGCGGATTTACCGGACGCGACAACATACTGAAATTTGAAGGTTGCTATCACGGGCACAGCGACTCGCTGCTGATCAAGGCCGGCTCAGGTGCGTTAACCCTGGGTGTGCCCTCATCGCCCGGCGTGCCGGCCGTGCTGGCGCAGCACACCCTGACCCTCTCGTTTAACGATGAAGCCGCATTGCGTGATTTGTTCGCCCGCCAGGGCGACAGCATCGCGTGCGTTATCGTGGAGCCGATCGCTGGCAACATGAACTTTGTGCCGCCAAACGCCGGCTATCTTCAGGCCATGCGCGAGGTGTGTGACGCGCACGGCACGGTGCTGATTTTTGACGAGGTGATGACCGGGTTCCGGGTCGCGCGCGGTGGCGCACAGGCACTATATGGCATCACCCCTGATCTCACCACGCTCGGCAAAGTAATCGGTGGCGGCACCCCGGTGGGAGCTTTTGGCGGCAAACGGGAAATCATGGAGCACATCGCGCCGCTGGGCCCGGTATACCAAGCCGGCACGCTCTCTGGATGCCCGCTGGCGATGGCGGCAGGGCTGACCACACTTGAACACATTAGCGCGCCGGGCTTTTACGCCAGACTAAGCGCGACTGCCAAAGCACTCACCGATGGCCTCACGCAGGCGGCAAAGCAGACGGGCGTCGCGTTTCACGCGCACAACGTCGGCGGCATGTTCGGCATGTTTTTCACCGAGCAACCTATCGTGAGCAGCTTTGCTCAGGTCATGCAATGCGATCAGACGAAGTTCAAGCACTTCTTTGCCGGGATGCTGGCCGAAGGCATCTATCTGGCGCCCTCGGCGTTTGAAGCCGGCTTTGTATCCGCCGCCCACAGCGAGCAGGACATCGCGCAAACGGTCGACGCCGCACGCAAAGTGATGAAGACTCTGTAACCTGACGCGCGTCGCGTCGATCGTTTACTGGCGGGTGTGCTGAGTGTGGAACTTACCGCCGCGGCGACGGCCTTCCATCTGCTTGCCGGTGCCGGCCGGCTGGTAGGTAGGGATGAGGTGTTTCTTACCATTGCCTATGAGATCAGCTCGCCCCATCTGCTTTAACGCAGTGCGTAACATCGGCCAGTTGTTGGCATCGTGGTAACGCAGGAAGGCTTTGTGCAAACGCCGCTGACGCGCGCCTTTGGGAATTGGCAGATCACTTTTCTCATCACGTCGTACTTTACGTAATGGGTTTTTCCCGGAGTGATACATCGCGGTGGCGGTGGCCATCGGGCCGGGCAGAAATGCCTGCACCTGATCGGCCCGGTAGTTGTTCTGCTTTAGCCACAGCGCCAGATCGAGCATGTCCTGATCGGTAGTACCCGGATGTGCTGCGATAAAATACGGAATCAAATACTGCTCTTTCCCTGCGGCCTCAGAGTACCGATCGAACAACTCCTTAAACCGGTAGTAGGTGCCCACGCCCGGCTTCATCATCGCCTTTAACGGACCTTCGCCGATGGCCTCAGGGGCAATCTTCAGATAACCGCCGGTGTGATGCTGGGCCAGTTCTTTCACGTACTCGGGCGACTCAATTGCCAGGTCGTAGCGCACCCCTGAGGCGATCAGCACTTTCTTAACGCCGCGCAGTTCGCGCGCGCGGCGATAGAGGTTGACCAGCGGGGCGTGATCGGTATTGAGGTTCGGGCACACGCCTGGATAGACGCATGACGGAAGCCGGCACGCCGCCTCGATCTGCGGGCTCTTGCATGCTAAGCGATACATGTTCGCCGTCGGCCCGCCAAGATCGGAAATCACGCCGGTGAAGCCCGGCACATTGTCGCGGATATCTTCGATCTCGCGAATAATCGAATCTTCCGAGCGGTTTTGAATAATCCGACCTTCATGCTCGGTAATGGAACAGAAGGTGCAGCCGCCGAAACAACCGCGCTGGATGGTGATAGAGAAGCGGATCATTTCGTAAGCAGGAATTTTGGCATCGCCGTAACTGGGATGCGGACGGCGTGCAAACGGTAGTTCGTACACGCGGTCCATCTCCCGGGTACTCAGCGGCACAGGCGGCGGGTTAATCCACAAATCACTTTTACCGTGCTCCTGGACCAGTGCACGCGCGTTACCCGGGTTGGATTCCAGATGCAGAATGCGCGAGGCGTGCGCATAGAGCACGGCATCATCGCGCACCTGCTCATAACTGGGCAGACGGATATAACTGGTCGCCCGATCAGCATTGGGGATGCGCCTTGAGAAACGCACCACATGCTCGGTCTTAGCCGGTCTGGGCCCGTCGTTGCCAGCCGCCGGTGCGCTCGCGCAGGCCTTAGCATCGTTGGCAGCGACTTCCGGTTCCATTGCATACGGATCGGGCATCGGCTCGATGCGACCAGGTAAATCCAGATGCGTGGAATCCAGTCCGGTCCAGTCTGCCGGCAGCTCCCGTCGCGCAAACGCAGTGCCGCGAACGTCGTTGATGTCCGCTAGCGCCTCACCGGCTGCCAACCGATGTGCCAGCTCGAGTATTGCCCGTTCGGCGTTGCCGTACAGCAGAATATCCGCGCGCGCGTCAAACAGGATCGAGCGGCGCACTTTCTCCTGCCAATAATCAAAATGGGCAATCCGGCGCAGGCTGGACTCAATGCCACCCACCACCAGGTTGATCTGCCCGAAGGCCTCGCGAATGCGCTGCGCGTACACGATCACGCAGCGGTCCGGGCGTTGCCCGCCTTCACCGCCTGGGGTGTACGCATCATCGCTGCGCACTTTGCGCTCCGAGGTGTAGCGGTTAACCATGGAGTCCATGTTGCCGCCGGTAATCCCAAAGAACAGATTGGGCTCACCCAGGGCCTCAAAATCAGCGGTGCTGCGCCAGTCCGGCTGCGCAATAATGCCCACCCGAAACCCCTGCGCCTCCAGCAATCGGCCCACAATGGCCATCCCGAAGCTGGGATGGTCGACGTAAGCATCACCGGTGACCACAATCACATCGCAACTGTCCCAGCCCAGCTCATCCATCTCGGCGCGGCTGGTGGGCAGGAACGGAGCGATGCCAAAGCGATGTGCCCAGTACTTGCGGTGACTGAACAGATCTGGCGCTGCGGTGGGAGAAGATGCCGGTAACATGGCGCGGATTCTACTCCTGTTCGTCCTCATCGGGGAGCACAAGCGATAACATATGTGTCAAACGCTCGCCCGGATCGGACATCTGCAGCCACATTTGCTTCAACGCGTTATCCACCGGCAGCAACTCGGCCAACCGCCCACTCACCCACGCGGCATCATCGAAGGCCTGCGTGGCGCCCACGTAGGCCTCGCCCGCAAGTGGCAACAGGCGCCGTAATATGTCCACTGCGCCATCGTGTTCAGTGCGCAGCGGATCACCCTCTGCCGGACGCTCGTACATTCGCACGGTGCCGCTCAGCAGGCCGTCGCTCTGTCGCACGGTCTCCAGCACCCGGAACGAGCGCTGCCCGAACGCTTTGATACCCAGCAGGCCATCGCTGGTGGTGTGCCAGTCGCAGATCTTAGCGGTGGTGCCCACCTCATGGATATCCGCCGGCCCGGTCTCGGTGCCATCGCGAATCAGCACCACACCGAACACATCGTCCTCGCGCATGCAGCGCCGGACCATATCCAGATAGCGGGCCTCGAATACACGTAATTGCAGTGGGCCGCCTGGAAACAACACCACCTGAAGCGGAAACAGCGCGAGTTCACGCACTTTCATGAGGAGACTCCCTCCTTACCCCGCGCCTGCAGGCGCTCGGCCAGCAGCGCCTGGGCGCCGCCGAAGGCACCATTGCTCATCAGCACCACGTGATCGCCGCAACGCACGCGCGTGAGAATCTGTTCGAGCATCTGGTTGACGTCTTTCACCACAAGGGCCTCGCTGTTTGAGGCGCGGCAGGTTTGCAGCGCCAGTTCCGATAAATTCCAGGCCAAAGCTGGCGGCTCAAACAACCAGACGATATCCGCATCGACAAACGCCTCGGCCATCTCCTGCTGGTGGTGCCCCATCCGCATCGTGTTGGAGCGTGGCTCAAACGCCGCCAGCACGCGTCCGTTGCCCACGCGGGCCCGCAAGGCACTCAGCGTCTCGGCAATGGCCGTCGGGTGATGGGCAAAGTCGTCGTACAACGTAATGCCGTCCACCTGGGCCAGCACCTCAAGCCGGCGTTTAACCCCGGCAAAGCGGCCAAGCACTAACGCACTTTGCGCCGGGTCAATACCCACATGCGCGGCCGCCGCAATCGCCGCCAGCGCGTTCTCCCGGTTGTGCCGGCCGGGCACGTCCCATTGCACTTGGCCGACGCGCTGGCCACGGTACGCAATCTCAAAGTCGCAGCCGGCCGGGGTCGCGGGCGCATGCGCGATCCACTGCGCGGATAGACCGGCACGGGCCGTAAAGTCAGTAACCTCACTCCAGCATCCCATGCTCAGCACTTCGCTAAGGCTCTCACTGGCAGCATTGGACACAATACGCCCGTTGCCGGGCACCGTGCGTATGAGGTGATGGAACTGGCGCTGAATAGCCTTCAAATCATCAAAAATATCCGCGTGATCAAACTCAAGGTTGTTCAGCACCAGCGTACGCGGGTGGTAGTGAACAAACTTGGACCGCTTATCAAAAAAAGCGCTGTCGTACTCATCAGCCTCCACCACAAAGTACTTTGACTGACCCAGTCGGGCTGAGATACCGAAGTTCCCTGGGATGCCGCCGATAAGAAAACCCGGTTCAAGACCCGCCTCCTGCAGCAACCAAAGCAACATACTGGCGGTGGTGGTTTTGCCATGCGTGCCGGCAACGGCCAGCACCCATCGCTGCGCGAGAACATGCTCAGCCAGCCATTGCGGCCCGCTCGTGTACGCGAGCCCCTGCTCGAGCATGTACTCCACCGCAGGATTACCGCGAGTCATTACATTGCCCACTACAACAATGTCAGGTGCGGGCTTCAGATGCTCCGGCAGATACCCTTCACTCACATTAATACCAAGGCTTTCGAGCTGGGTGCTCATCGGCGGGTAGCAGTGTGCATCACTACCACTCACGCGATGACCCGCGCTGCGCGCCAATGCTGCCAGGCCCGCCATGAAGGTGCCACTGATGCCGAGAACATGAATGTGCATGCTGATCCTTTACTCGCATGATACCCTTCGCCCAAGTAAAAGGTACGATTCGCCACGACTGCGCGCAATCCATCCGACGCATGCGGTGCACCGCTCGCTACAACTTGCGCGACATCAACCGCGCCTGCGAACACAAGTGATGACAACAGTCCGATTTATTCAAGATTCCGAAGCACTGGCCGCGCTGTGTGAAGAGCTTCGTGAGGCCCCCTTCCTGGCCATCGACACCGAGTTCGAACGCATTCGCACTTACTACCCGCGTTTGTGCCTGCTGCAGGTCGCCAGCACCGAGGCATTGGGGTGCATCGATCCACTGGGGATCGAAGACCTCTCGCCGTTCTGGGAACTGCTGAGCCAACCCGGTAGCACCAAGGTGCTGCACGCCGGCCGCCAGGACGTGGAGTTGTTCTACCAGAGCACCGGCAGTATTCCGGCACCGCTGTTCGACACGCAGATTGCCGCCGCCATGCTCGGCTACGACGAGCAGATCGGTTATGCCAGCCTGGTTGAGAAAATGCTGGATGTGCATCTGGATAAAGGCCAGACACGCACCGATTGGGCTCGACGCCCGTTGTCTGATGCGCAACTGGCATATGCCGCCGACGATGTCCGCTACCTGGTCCGCCTGTACCAGGCACTAGCGCAGAAGTTGCAGGCGCGCGGGCGTCTGGAGTGGGCTCAGGGCGATTCACAAGGACTCACCCGCACCTCGTTGTATGAGGTGGATCCGGCCCTCGCGTGGAAGCGAGTGAAAGGCGCCGGGCGGCTATCGGGCCGTCGACTGAAGGCGATCAAGACACTGGCGCACTGGCGCGAAAGTGAGGCCATGAGCCGCAACCGGCCGCGCCAGTGGATCGTGCGTGATGAATATCTGCAGGCTCTGGCCAGCCGCACCATTACGCGCCCTGGGGATGTAGCCGCCATCGAAGGCATCCCGGTACCCGTGGTAAAACGCTATTCCAACGCGCTGGTGGAACTGCTGGGCGACTTGGGACCGGACAGCGGCGATGGAGAAGCACGCCGGCGCCCCAGCGCCTCGGCGGATGATCGGCTGAAATCTCTGCAGGCACATTTGCGTAGCTTTGGCGAGGCCAATGATATTTCGCCGTCCCTGCTGGCCACACGCCGCGAACTGCAGAAACTGCTGGAGGGCGAGCGCGAGCTGCCTGTGCTGAGCGGATGGCGGTACGAACTGGTCGGGCAAGCCCTGCTGCAAATGGCTGAAGACGCGCCCGCCTCCTGAATCTAATTAACGCGTTTAGGGCTGAGCCTCAGCTGCGCTGAATCTAATCTGCCGGCAGCGCGCTTAGTGAATCCGGGCTGGCGCGCATTCGTGCCGAACTGGACAAAGCCGGAAACGATGTTGACGACTTCTCGGAGTCCTGATGTTTGATCTCAGCCAAAGATCCCTCACAACCCGGGCGCCCGCGATTCACGTTAAGTCGTGGCGGCGCTACCGAGCGCCGATTAGGCGATAACTATTCGGGCTCGTGACCGAGGGGGCGCTTATGCCCCGCAAGCGCTCGCCTAGCGTCGTCGCCGGCCGCGCACGGGCTTTTTCTTAGCCGCCTTTTTGCTCACCTTCTTCGCTGCGGCTTTCTTGGCGACCTTCTTGCGGCTCACCTTCTTCGTTGCAGCTTTCTTGGCGACCTTCTTGCGGCTGACCTTCTTCGCTGCGGCTTTCTTGGCGACCTTCTTGCGGCTCACCTTCTTCG
>CBDUQI010000056.1:0-29055 GCA_965369325.1 uncultured Gammaproteobacteria bacterium | reverse complement strand
TGGCGACCTTCTTGCGGCTCACCTTCTTCGTTGCAGCTTTCTTGGCGACCTTCTTACGGCTGACCTTCTTCGCTGCGGCTTTCTTGGCGACCTTCTTACGGCTGACCTTCTTCGCTACGGCTTTCTTGGCAACCTTCTTACGGCTCACCTTCTTCGCTGCAGCCTTCTTAGCGACTTTCTTGATCGTCGCCTTCTTAACTGCGGCCTTCTTAGTGACCTTCTTCTTGGTCACTTTCTTAGCAGCCTTCCTGGTCGTCGCCTTTTTCACCGCAGCCTTCTTGGCAACCTTCTTCTTGGTCACCTTCTTAGCCACTGTTTTTTTGGCAACTTCCTTGGGCGCTGCCTTCTTGGCGACCGACTTCTTAGCCACCGCCTTCTTGGCCGCCGGCTTTTTGGGCGAGGCGGCCTTCGCGGGTTTGGCCTTCGCCGCGGCCTGTGAGGCTTCCACCTTGGCGGCCGCACTCGCTGCAGCCACTTTGGCTTCAAGCGCTGCCTCTACCTCTTCCGGCGGCGGGATCGGGCGTACCTTACGCACGCCGCGGAACGGCTTAACGATCACCATCAACTGCTGGAAGATCGCCGCCGGCTCACCGACGCCATCCAATGCGCGCATCTTGCCCTGTTTTTGATAGAAGTCGACCAACGGGCGCGTCTGGCTCTCGTAAACCCGAAGGCGGTTGCCAACTGTCTCCTCGTTGTCGTCGCCGCGGCGCAGCAAACGCGTGCTCCCGCAGTAATCGCAGATACCTTCTATCTTGGGTGGCGAGGTATAGGCATTAAACAATGCGCCACAACCGGCACAGGTGATGCGGCCGGTCAGACGTTGCATCAACTGATCAAAATCCACATCCAGGAGCACCGCAACATCCAGCGGCTGACCGATCCGCACCAGCAAATCATCTAGTGCCGAGGCTTGCGCGATATTGCGCGGAAAGCCGTCAAGGATGAATCCCTTCTCGGTATCCGGTTCGGATAACCGCTCGCGGATGATGCCAAGCACAATTTCGTCCGAGACCAATTGTCCGGCGTCCATTGCAGCTTTCGCCAACCTGCCCAGGGGAGTTCCCGCCGCTACAGCCTCTCGCAGCAAATCGCCGGTTGAGACCTGGGGAATGCCATATTTTTCGACCAGTTTCCTGGCTTGAGTGCCTTTGCCCGAGCCAGGCGCTCCAAGAAGAACGATTCTCATTGTTCGCATCTCACGGTACGCTAACGCGCGCTAAGCTACAGATTGACATGGCGCGCGTCAAACCGGGCACTATGCCGGAACCCGGCGTACGGAGTTGTCCACAAGCGCCATCACCCCGCTGCACCGCACAGGAGTGCTCACATGGTGAAGAAAAACGCGTTCTACGCTCAGTCCGGCGGCGTTACCGCCGTTATTAACAGTACCGCCTGCGCGGTGATCGAAACTGCCCGCGCCAATCCTCAGCGGATCGGCAAGGTCTTTGCCGGGCGCGATGGCATCCTGGGTGCGCTCACCGAGGATCTGATCGATACCAGTAAAGAGACCAAAGCGACCATTGCCTCGCTGCGACATCGCCCGGGCGGCGCGTTTGGCTCTTGCCGCTACAAACTCAAGGGTCTGGCGGAGAACCGCGCACAGTACGAGCGGCTGATCGAGGTGTTTGAGGCACACAACATCGGGTACTTCTTTTATAACGGCGGCGGCGACTCGATGGATACTGCGCACAAGGTCTCCCAGATTGGCAAAGCCATGGGCTATCCGGTGACCTGCGTGGGCATCCCCAAGACCGTGGACAACGACCTGCCCATCACCGATACCTGTCCGGGCTTCGGCTCCGTAGCCAAATATGTTGCGGTTTCCACCCGCGAGGCGGCGATGGACGTCATGTCCATGTCGCGCACGTCGACCAAGTTCTTTGTGTTGGAAGTCATGGGTAGGCATGCCGGATGGATTGCGGCCGCGGGTGCGCTAGCGGGTGACGAGAATGTTGCGGCGCCGCATGCAATTTTATTTCCAGAAGTGCCGTTCGAGCAGGACGCGTTCCTTGCGCGCGTGCAGCGTGCGGTGGAGCGCGATACCTATTGTGTGGTGGTCGCCTCCGAAGGCGCGCGTTGGGCGGACGGGCGATTTCTGGCGGATGCCGGGGGCAAGGATGCGTTCGGACACGTTCAGCTCGGCGGCATCGCGCCCATGATCGCCAACCTAGTCAAACAGGAGCTCGGACTCAAATATCATTGGGCGATGGCTGATTATATGCAGCGCTCCGCGCGCCATATCGCCTCGGCCGTGGACGAGCAGCAGGCCTATGCTGTTGGCAAAGCCGCGGTCGAACTGGCGCTGGCCGGCCGCAACGCCGTAATGCCCGTCATCAAACGCACCAGCGATACGCCCTATCGGTGGAGAATCGATACCGCGCCGCTCGCCCGCGTGGCCAATGTGGAGAAAAAAATGCCACGCAGCTATATCTCACGGGATGGCTTCGGCATCACGGCGCGCTGTCGGCGCTATCTGGAGCCGCTGATCCAGGGCGAAGCCTATCCCCCGTACAAAGGCGGGCTGCCCCAGTATCGCCCACTGAAGAGTATCTCGGTGGCCCGAAAACTGCCGCTGTTCGCGGTGTAGCGATGCGCGGCATGCAACTCACATTGCTGGCCGGGTGCTTCGCGATCGCCGGTTTGGCGCGGGTGCCCACCCCGCACGCCACCGGCAACTATGAGAATGTGCCCCGGATAGTGGCAGTGGGCGATGTGCACGGCGATCACGAACAGTTTGTCCGCGTGTTAACCGACGCCGGGCTGATTAACCTACGTGGCAAGTGGACCGGTGGCGCGACGCATCTGGTGCAACTCGGCGATATCCCGGATCGTGGGCCGGACAGCCGCAAGAGCATGGACCTGTTGATGAAACTGGAGCGCCAGGCCAACCGCGCCGGCGGTGCCGTGCATGCACTGATCGGTAATCACGAATCGATGACCATGCAAAACGATCTGCGCTACACGCATGCCGGTGAGTACGCCGCATTCGCCACCCCTAACTCGGGCCGGTCGCGCGATCGCTACTATGCCAACGTGGTTGACTCCATCAAAGGCCGGTTGCCGCAAGCGCAATGGCCGATATTTAATGCGGACCATCGTGCGCAGTGGGATCTGCTCCATCCGCTGGGCATCGCAGAGTTACGCCAAGCCTGGGCACCGGGCGGGCGCTATGGCGCCTGGGTGCTGGGGCACAAAGCCGTCGTAAGGCTAAACCGCACGGTGTTCCTGCACGGCGGTTTGTCCGAAGCGTATATGCACATGCCCATCAGCGAAATCAACACGCGCGTACGTACAGAACTGGCCGCCCCGCAGCAGCTCTCAGACACGGCCCTCGTCAACGCCACTGACGGGCCGTTGTGGTATCGCGGGCTGGCCACCCTGGTAGAAAACCCACAAAACGAGGCCATCGTCGACCGTATCCTGGCCGCATACGATGCCGAGCGAATTGTGATTGCGCACACCCCGAAGTTGCGTGCTGTCGTACCGCGCTTCAACGCCAAAGTGCTGGTAGCGGACGTCGGCTTATCCGCGCACTATGGCAACGGCCATGCCTACGTGGTAATCGAAGGCGATGAAGCGTACGTGATGCACCGCGGCGAGCACCTGGCGCTACCGCAAGACCGCGCGGGCATGCTGCGTTACCTGCAGCAGGTAGAGGCGTTGGAGCCCGACCCGGCACCGGTGCAAGCCTACATTGAGGCGTTCCAAAGGCTGAAGGCGACTGTGCGCTCGGCGCAATGACCCAGATTCTATCGCTGGCAATTGCTCTGGCCCTGGCGCTCACGCTGGTGTTGGTAATCCGCTGGCGCAACGCGGTGTGTCGCGGGCCGATGGCCACCTCGCTGTTCACCTTTATCGCCATCCTGTTTACCACCGGACTGGATGTCGGGCTCATTATGTTTCCGCTGGTGGACTTTGAACTGTACGCCACGGATGCCACCTACGCCTTCGCCAACCCGTTGGCGATCGAATTCGGCTTCTGGGGCTTTCTGGTCTGGGGATTTTACTTTCTGACCACGTTTTACTTCTGCATCGTCGAGCCGCGGCTGAGACTATTCGAGTTACCCGCAATCAAATGGGTGAACAACCTCATTATCATCAGCACCTGTGCCTTCACTGGCTACCTGTTTTTGCTTTATCTGCCCGACTATATGCCTGGCATTGGCAACGGGATGCGTTTTGCGCTGGTCGCCCTGGTGGTACTGCTGGCCAGCATTTCCAGCACCGACATCCGCGCTGTGCGCATATTGAGCGTTAGCTCCACCTGGTTGTTTCTCTCGCTGATCGTCGGCGTGTGGCTGGGCTCCGGCATGAGCGTTGGCGCGCTGGCACACACCATGGGCAACATCAGTGAGTACTTCGCACACCTGCCCCGCTTTATCCAGCCGCAGTCCGACTACCACCAGTTCTATCTGTACTGGTGGTTTTCCTGGAGTATCATGATCGGGCAATTCGTTGCCCGTTTTGCCAGCGGGCTCAAAGCATGGCAGTTGCTGCTGGCGCTGTTGATTGTCCCCTCCATCCCGATTGCCGTCTGGTTCTCGGTGCTCTATCTGTACTTTTCCAACGGCCTGGACATTAGTCCATTCTGGACCCACGCGATGCTGGCGGTGGGCGTCCTGTTCGTGATCAACTCGCTAGATTCGCTGGTGCGGCTGTACACCCAGAATCTGGGACTGACCACGCAACGCTTCGGCGTCCCGTTGTACATCGCGGGCAATTGGGCGGTGCTTTTCGGGCTGGTGTTGCTATACCAGTTAACCCCGCTGAAAATCGAATGGGTGGGTCTGGCGGTAATTGGGCTGTACATCGCGATCTTGTGGATGGTGATACAACGGCGCCAGCAATTGCTGACGCCGGAGCAACTCGGCCAGCGGTGATCGCAGGCGATGTCGTGAGTCCGGTGCGCACTTCCGCGGCATCCGCCGCCAACGATCACTCTGTCACCGCAACGGCGGTCAGTCCAAGCCGTCAAGCAGACGTTTGGCAAAACGGTTTTCCGGATCTAATTTCAGCACGTGTTCGAGCTTCACGCGCGCTGCCGGTTTCCGGCCCTGCCCGGCCAGCAATTGCGCCTGCGCAAGGTAGGTCATAACGGAATCCGGATTAAACTCGACGTTAAGATCCAGGAAGGCCTCGGCAGCGGGCATCTGCTTAAGATCGCCCATCGCCTGCGCCACATTCACCAACGTCATCTCGCTGAAGTCAAAGGTATGTGAGCCGTAGTAGCGCTCCCTGAGTTCGCGGTAACGCGCCAGCGCCCCCTCCAGCCCATCCTCATCAACCGCATCCACCAGCAACTGCGCCAGCATCCGCGGCTTTTCTTGACCACGATGGCAGGTCACGCATTGCACCTGCACTAGCGCGGGCGCATCTTGCCCGAGTTCGTTGGCCAACCGCGCGTTGATATCCTCGACCATGGCCAGCATAAGCCGGGCGGTTTTCTTGGCGTCCTTTTCGTCCGAGGCAAAGTCGAAGTTGCGCAAGTCATCGCCCTCTCCCTCATGGCAGCCCTGGCAACGCAAGCCCGTGCCCAGGGAAAAGGCGCGCATGGTGTCGCGCAACTCGGCCGACGGGATGTCCTCTGGCAGAACTTTCAGATTCTCAGGGTTGTCGAAAATGCCCGCCGTTGCGGGCAGCGCCGCGAGCAGCAGGAGGGGCAGCAGCGTATTGTGGAGACAGCGCATGATATGGATTCCCGATAGCGGATAGATATCCAAAGCCTAGTCTCAGGGCCCTGGCGAGAGTTCGGGGTCGTGTACGGGAGTTGTCAGGAAACGGTCAGGAGCGTGGAAAATGCCGCCATGTCGCTGGATAATTCGCCCGCACGCCATACACTTAAAGCACCATGAAAAAATCACCCAAGACATGGCCGACGGCGCGTGGCAGCCCGCGCGCGTGGCTGCTGGTTACCCTGCTGAGCCTCAGCCTGGCACTCACCCTAGTGCTCGCTTGGCAGGCCCAACTATCCGCGCAGCATCATTTGCGCGCGGCGGAGAACGTGTTGCGCGAGTACGCCTTGATGGTGTCGGATGAGTTTATCCGCCGCAGCTTTACTCAAATCGGTTACCGCGGCTACTTTCAACTCGCCAGCTTGCTGCGATCGCCCGCGATTGAGGTGGACGGACTGGCCGCGATACACGACAGCCAGGCGGAGCCGGCACAATACGCCAGGCGCATGGCGCGGGGTTACTTCGCATTCGATCCGGCCACATTGCAATTCGAGACACTGGATTTACCCGTAAGTGCCCCGGTACTGGCGCAGCTCAAGACGCTGGCGCCCGCCGCGTTTGATGGCGAGCCTTTTCGGATATCGCATTTTGGCGCCGGGCAAAACGCCCGGATGCTCGTATACGCTGACGCCCAAACCACAGCCGGCATTGTTTGGCGGGGGTTTGAAGTTGACCTCGAGGTGTTGGGCGAACAGCTACGCACCGCCTTCGATCAGGGCCCGCTGCTGCCCCCTTCGCTGGCCAACGGCGCGTTGACCAACGACCTAATTGATCTGCGCGTGCGCGACCCATCCGGACGCACTGTATTTCGCACGGGTGGCGCCGGCGACCCCTATCTGCGGGTGCGCAAAGTCATTGGCGATGACTACCAGCGCATTCTGGAGAATTTTACCGTCGTGGCGGCCATTCACGCACAAGCGGCGGATGCATTGGTCATCGGCGGCTTGCCGCGTTCACGGCTGCCGCTGTTGTTGTTAACCGGCGTGCTGGTTATCGGCTTGCTGGTGAGCGCTATCTGGCTGCTGCGCCGCGAGCAGATTGTGACCCGGATGCGCAACGACTTTGTCTCACAAGTCTCGCACGAACTACGCACGCCGCTCACGCAAATCCGTATGTTCGCCGAAACGCTTATTCTCGACCGCGTGCGCAACGAGCAGGAGCGGGCGCGCGCGTTAACTATCATTAACCGCGAAGCGCAGCGCCTGAGCCAACTGGTCGACAACATCCTGCGCTTCTCCGGGCGGGGCAACAGCACCCGGATTACGACCGCGCAACAATCGCTTGCCCCGCTGGTCAGGGCGGTGACCGAGGAGTTCAGATCTATCGCACCGGATGTGCCCATTACACTTAAGTTAGAGGCCGTAGCCGCGCCAGTCGATCAGGATGCGCTGCGGCAGATTTTGCTTAATCTGTTGGACAACGCCGTCAAGTACGGAGGTGAGGACGGGCCGGTGCACGTGGCGCTGGACCTCGCTGGCGAGCACGCCGAACTTAGCGTCACCGACACCGGCCCAGGCATTCCCGCCAGTAAACGTCAGCACGTGTTCAACGAATTCTATCGCTTGCGGCGCGAGGCACGCGGCGGTGCAACGGGCACGGGCATCGGCCTGGCGGTGGTCAAAGACCTAGTCGCCGCGCACGGCGGCGAGTGCGAAATACGGGATCACACGCCGAATGGGACGCGGATGGTTGTGCGCCTGCCGGGAGCACGCTGACATGTCGCGCATTCTCATTATCGAAGACAACGCGGATCTCGCATACGGCCTGAGCACTAATCTGCAGATCCAAGGCTACACCGTTGAGACCGCCAACGATGGCCCGACCGGCATTGCCCGCGCGGCCGACTTGCACCCTCAACTGATTGTCCTCGATCTGATGATGCCGGGCATGGACGGGTTTGAAGTGCTTGCCCACTTGCGACGACACGGCGACAACGTGCCGGTGTTGGTACTCACCGCGCGGGGGGAGGAGATGGACAAAGTGCGCGCTTTGCGGATGGGTGCGGACGATTATCTGACCAAGCCGTTCGGCTTGATGGAACTGATCGCAAGGGTCGAGGCGCTGCTGCGTCGCGCCGGCGCAGGCCCTGGCCATGACTATGATTGTTTCGGCGACATCGAGGTGTTTGCCGAATCGGGCCGCGTGCTGCGCGCGGGCGCCGAAGTGGAACTCACCCCGAAGGAGTACGCGCTGCTGCTGGCGCTGTTGCGACGCCAGGGTGCGGTCGCCAGCCGGATCGAGTTAATGAGCGAGGTCTGGGGACACCGATCAGCGGTGATCAGTCGCACTGTCGATACCCATATCGGCGAATTAAGACGCAAGCTGGAACCACGCCCATCAGCGCCGCAACATATCATCACCGTCAGGAAGTCCGGCTACCGCCTGGATCGCTGAATCGCTAAGATTAAGATCGACTAACATCTTGGGTGACTGGGTTGCACGGGCGGCGCATCGACAGTGATCAACGCAGGTTGCTAACTGGCGGGCACAACACCAGAATACGCTCATGCACCCAGCACCTATGGCACTAATCGTGAATTGCCACTTTCGCCCGCACACACCGGATGTTGCGTGAGCACCGCCCTGTTGCTGGGATTGCTCATCGGCATGCGCCACGCGCTGGAAGCCGACCACGTCGCCGCGGTTGCCTCACTGGTTGTCAATTCACGATCACTGCGCAGCAGTGTTCGCCAGGGTATCGTATGGGGCATCGGTCATACCTTGACGCTCTTTGTTATTGGCTCGTTTGTCATCCTGGCCGACGCGGCGGTCTCCCCCATTGTCGCCAGCACGCTGGAGGCCTGCGTTGGCGTGATGCTGATCCTGCTGGGGCTGGACATTGCACGCCGGATGATTCGCGAGCGCATTCATTTTCATGCGCACGCGCATCATGACGGGGTGAGGCACTTTCACGCTCACAGCCATCGGGGACAACTAAAAACCAGGCACGATGGCGATGCTCACCAACACCAGCACACTGCGCGCTTTCCTGCTCGTGCGCTGTTTGTGGGGCTAATGCACGGATTGGCCGGGTCGGCCGCGCTGATTATCATTACCGTCGATGCCACTGGGTCGCCCGCCCAGGGCTTGTGGTTTATCGCGCTATTTGGGGCCGGTTCGATTATCGGCATGGCGCTACTGTCCATCGCGATTGCGCTGCCGCTACGACGCTCGAGCCAACACCTCACCGCATTCCATCGCGCAGCTCATGTGCTGGTGGGCCTGGCGAACATCGCACTGGGCTCATTTCTGCTGTACGACGGATTAACGCTCGCGCTTTGACGCGCGTCATCGGCTGCCCGGCGAGTCAGCTTAAGCTCTTGTGCACGGCGTATTCCCTTGACCATATCATTCACGTGCATTTCGCGGGTAAATGGGTGCGCCGGTAGCGCATGGTATCGCCCCCTATAGGGCAGGATAACCCGCCGCCGATTTAGCGTTGGCAATGTTTGTCTTACGGAGGAATTCAGTAGACATGCCTATGCCTGATGACTACGATCATGTTCTGCAATTACCCTCGACGCGCAGCAACGGATGACTTTGACACGCTACGATTCCATCGTGATTGGCGCCGGCCACAACGGGCTGGTATGTGCCAGTTATCTAGCCATGAGTGGTCAGCGCGTGTTGGTGCTTGAAGCGGGCAAGCGTCCCGGTGGGCTGGCAAGCCTGCGTGATTTTCACCCTGGTTACCAGGTGCCCATCGCACACTCGCTCGGGCACTTCTGCGCGCAGATCACCCACGATCTGGATTTGCATCGCTACGGCTTCAACGACAAATCCGCCGTGCTGGACACCATCGGGCTGAGCCTCTCATCAGCGCCCGTGCTCATTCGCGAGGGTGTCGTGCACGGCGTCAGCGAGCAAGACCAGGCCGCATACAGTGGGTACATGCGCAAAATGTCTCGGTTCGCGGATGCGCTAAGCCCATTCTGGTCGAGGATTATCCCGCGCATCGGCACCGGGGCTGCCAAAGAACTGCTCACTTTTGCACACATGGGGTTAAATCTGAAACGCCTTGGCAAACAGGATATGGGTGAACTTCTTCGCATCGCCTCCTTGCCCACGCGCGACCTGATGGATGAGCAGTTCGAGCACGAAACGCTCAAAGCCTTACTTAGCTGGGACGGATTACTGGGCAGCAAGATGGCGCCCCGCTCACCCAATGGCGCGGTGCTCGCGATGCTGTACCGGATGTCCGGTGCAAGCATGGGTGGGCATCGGATGCATACACGCGCACTCATCGACGCGCTTCACCAGACGGCGCTCGCGGTCGGCGTCGAGGTCCGTTGCAACAGCGAGGTGAGCCGCATCCTGATTGATGAAAGTACGGACGGGCAACGCGCGAGCGGCGTCAAATTGCGCAGTGGCGATAAGATCCAGGCCGATCATGTAGTGTCCGCCACCGATCCAAAACGGACATTTTTTGATCTACTCGGCGTACGCCATCTGGACATCGGATTTACCAACCGCATTCGACGTTTACGCAGCGACGGCTACGTCGCGAAACTGCACCTCGCCCTGAGTGGCGTGCCCGAGTTCACTGGCCTGACCGGCGCGGACGGGCGGATGATCATTGCCCCTGATATGGACAGCATCGAGTTCGCGTACGATAACGCCAAATTTGGTGAATGCCCGGACCTGCCGGTTATGGAAGTAGTGCTCCCGAGCCTAGCGGACAGCTCGCTGGCGCCAACGGGCAAGCATGTGCTCTCTGCCCACATCATGTACGTCCCGTATCTGCTCAAGGGTGGTTGGACCGATGCCCGTCGCCAGCAGATGTGCAACCGCGCAGTCGACACGCTGGTGCAATACGCGCCGGGACTGCGCGAGCAGATTGTTCATCAGGAGCTGCTTACCCCGCAGGATCTGCAAACCCAGTACCGTGTGTCCGGCGGGCACTGGCATCACGGTGAGTTCGCTATGGATCAGATGCTGATGATGCGCCCCACGTATGATGCTGCTCAATACAGCACACCCATCCCGCAATTGTTTCTGTGCAGCGCCGGCTCTCACCCCGGCGGTGACATTGTCGGCGCCGCCGGGCACAACGCGGCCCAGGCAATACTGCAATGAACCAGTACGATGCCGTCATTATCGGTGCCGGCCACAACGGGCTGACCAACGGCGCCTACCTGGCCAAGGCGGGGTTGCAGGTGCTGGTGGTCGAAAAAAATGACTACATCGGCGGTGCTGCGGTATCGCGGGAGCTGCACGACGGCTGGACCTATTCAAACTGCTCCTACGTCTGCAGCATGATGCGTCAGGCGCTGCATCGGGATCTTGATCTGGGGCGGCACGGCCTGCTGTTGATCCCCTACCTTGGCAACATCAATTTTGGCGACGGCGACGACCGATTATTCTCCTACAACGACGAGGAGGCCAACTATCTTGAGCTGCGCCGTCACTGCCCGCACGACGCCGATGCCATGCATCGGTTTCAAACAGACCTCACTCGCTACTCGCAACTAATCCGCAAGACCCTGCTGCGCACACCACCGGACCCCACATCCTTTAAGCCCAGAGACATCCGCGAACTTCTTTTTCTGGCCAAGGAGTTCTGGCGACTGGGTGAGCAGCAGATTTACGAGTACATCCGGTTCTTCACCATGAGTGCGGCGGAGTATCTGGAGGATTATTTCAAAAACGACCTGATCAAAGCCGCGATGGCCAGCCCCGGCATTATCGGCACCGCGCTGGGCGTGTACTCTCCCGGCTCTGCCTACATCCTGCTGCATCATGTGATGGGCGATGTGGACGGCAGCATTGGCGCCTGGGGGCTCGCGCGCGGCGGCATGGGTGCTATCTCCAACGCGCTGGCCAGCGCACTGCGTGAAGCGGGCGGCGAAATACGAACCAATGCCGGCGTGGAACAAATCCTGGTAAAAAACGGCCGCGCCGTTGGCGTCGCGCTGAGTGACGGTACCGAGATACACGCACGCATCGTAGTCTCCAACCTGGATGCCAAACGCACGTTCACCCAAGTGATGGACAAGAATGACCTGCCCGAGGGCATCTACGAAAAAGCGAGTAACTTCAAGATCCGTGGGTCCTCCGGCAAAGTGAACATCGCGCTGTCCGGGTTGCCGGAGTTTACCCATGTGCCACCCAACCCGTTTGTCAATCGCGGCGGGCAGGGTTTTACCGGCTCACTGGAAACGATGGAGCGCGCTTACGACTGTTGGAAGCGCGGGCGCTGGTCGGACGACCCATTTATCGAAACGGTTATCCCGTCCGCCTGGGACCCAACCGTCGCGCCACCAGGTAAGCACTGGATGTCGTGCTTTGTGCAGTATTGCCCACCAACACTGGCCGACGGGCCCTGGACGCCGGACAAACGCGAGCAGTTCGGCCAAACGGTGATCGACAAACTGGAACGCTACAGCCCTGGTTTTAAGGATCTGATCGTGCACAAAGAGGTGCGAACGCCGCATGAGATTGAACAGGAGGTGGGGCTGACCGAAGGCAATATCTTCCAGGGCGAACTGACCATCGATCAGTTGCTGTTCAACCGCCCCTTCCCAGGTTATGCCCAGTATCGAATGCCGGTCCGCAACCTTTACATGTGCGGCTCCTCCACCCATCCGGGCGGCGGCGTGTCATCGGCCTGTGGTGCGAATGCCGCACGCGAGATTCTGCTGGACCTGCGCCGACCCAACACAGTGCCGCCCGATGATTTTTACGATGAGTAAGTGGCAACCATGATCGATCTGTTCGCCAGCGAACGCCTGAAGGAGTCTGCGTTTTATCCACGCCAGCAAGCGTTGAACGTGCGCAATGCCTGGGCGGCGTGGAACGGTTACCGGTTCGCCGAGTATTACTACGACGTCGAATACGAGTACTTCTGCATTCGCAATACCTGCGGCGTGTATGACATCTGCCCGATGCAGAAATACGCCATTCGCGGCAAAGACGCCGAAGCCATGCTGAACCGCATGCTCACCCGTGACGTCACCAAGATCCGAGCCAATCGAGTCGCGTACTGCCTATGGTGCACGGATGAGGGTCGCGTGATCGACGATGGCACCATCTTCAAGTACTCCGACGAGCACTTTATGCTGACCTGCGGCAGCCCCAGCACCGCGTGGCTGGAGAAAAGCGCGTTCGGGTTTAACGAGGTGAGCGTCACTGACGTCACCGACAATATCGCAGCGCTCTCGTTTCAGGGCCCCACCACCTTCTCGGTACTCAAGCAAATGGGCTTGCACGGCATCGAGACGGTCAAACCCTTCGACATTATGCAGTTTGATTTTGAGGGGCGGCGGTTGATGCTCTCACGCACCGGCTTCACCGGTGATCTTGGCTATGAGCTGTGGATTGATGCCGAGCATGGCCTTGCCTTGTGGGACGCGCTGTTTGTGGCCGGCGCCAATTTTGGCATTCAACCTTACGGGGAAGCTGCCACTAATATGGCGCGCCTGGAAGCGGCATTCATTATGCCCGCGATGGAATTCAACGAGGCGCTTAAAACCGTGCACTTCCAGCACGACCAAACACCGTACGAACTCAATCTCGGCTGGCTGGTAGATTTTGACAAACCCCATTTTAGCGGGCGCCAGGCGTTGCTCGCCGAGCGTAAGCGCGGGCCCATCTACACGCTCACCAAACTGGATATCCAAGGCAACAAGCCGGCCGAGGGTGCCCACATTTACCGTAACGCGGGCTGCACCCGAGAGGTGGGCTATGTCACGTCCGCCATGTGGTCACCCGCCGCCAAAGCCAATATCGCCTTGGCGATGATCGAGACTGAGCATCTGAAGGGCCGACTGTGGGCAGAAATTTACTATGAAAAAGAGCTGCGAGGGTACAGCCGGATCGCTGAATGCACTATTCGCAACAAGCCGTTTTTAATGCCGGCAAGGGCGCGAGCGACACCGCCGCCGCTTTACTAAACAAGTCACTCGACAGCTTGCGGCACGCGTAGTATGACTTTTCCGGCGAGTCTGGATAGGATGTAGGGGGTCATGGGAAAACAGGAAGCGCCACATGCGGGCCGTCGATTTTGTGCAAAGTTACATTAATGCATGGAACCTCCGTGATCCCAAGTACGTGGCCGAACATCTGGCCGACGAGGGGGTTTATTGCGACATCCCCGATCACGCCAGACACAACCGTGCCGAGTTAGTGGATAACCTTGGCGAATTCTTCGCCGAGTACCGACACCGGTATGAACTGGTCGGCGAGGTCACCGCCGGTCCAAACACGATCGCATTTCAATATCGCATTCAAGGGCTGACCAACGTGGACTCGACCGTCGGCGCACCGCAGTTGGGTGCAGAGTTCATCACGCTGCACGGGGAGACGGCGACCACCATCGTGGACTACTACGATGCGAAGTACGTGTATCCGGATGCTGTGCCCCATGAGCACGGCGCAACAATGCAACTTCCTAAATACGCGAAATCCGGGCTTAGCAACGAGCAAGTTGCCAAGTACAAGTGTCAACTGGAGCGTATTATGTTGGGCGACCGGGCGTTTCAGCGCACCGACCTGTCACTACCCAGACTGGCGCAACACATGGGTTGCTCGGTTAATCACCTATCGCAAGTGATTAACGCAGGCTTCGGCATGAGCTTCTTCGACTACCTGAACCAACACCGGATCGAGTTTGCCAAGCAACTGCTGCTGAACAACTCCGGTTCCGACGCATCGGTCCTCAGTATCGCCTTCGCAGCCGGATTTAACTCCAGCTCTGCATTTTATTCTGCGTTCCGGAAAATTGTGGGACAATCGCCCGCCCAGTATCGCCGATCAGGCATGCTTAACTAAGCGCGGTGGACTTTTTACATGCCGCTTGACGATTCCATCCACGGTTGCGAGCACGCTGACTCCTACTACGCAGCCACCCAGCGCGACACCACGCCGTTCGCAGCACTGGAGCAGGACATTTCGGCCGACGTGTGCATCGTCGGCGGTGGCCTGTCGGGTGTCGCGACGGCTGTGGAGTTATCCGAGGCGGGCCTTCGAGTGGTCTTGCTTGAAGCTCATCGCATCGGTTGGGGTGCCAGTGGCAGAAACGGCGGACAGGTGATTGGCGGATACGCCTCCTCACTGGGCGGCACGCCTGCCCAAATCGACAAACGCTTCGGCGAAGGCGCGCATCAGCATCTGATCGCAATGAACACCGAGTGCGTTGACATTATCCACCAACGCGTGAAGAAGTACGGTATCGCCTGTGATCTAAAGCGTGGCTATATCGATGTTGCCATGAAGGGCTCGGAAGTTCGCGACCTGCGTGAATGGCAAGCGGAGCTTCACGAGCGCGATTATCCTTACGAAACCGAGTGGGTCGGGCCCGCTGACATTGCCAGCGTTGTTGGCAGCGACCGCTACATCGGCGGGCTGATTAACAAGGGTTACGGCCACGTTCATGTGCTGGATTTGTGTAAAGGTGAGGCCCGGGCCGCCGAATCCAGGGGCGCGCAAATCTTTGAGCAATCGAAAGTGATTGATCTGCAGCCGGGGCAACCATGTGTCGTAAAAACCGCGCGGGGCTCTGTCACCGCCGAGGTGGCTGTGCTGTGCGGCAATGCGTATCTGCGGCAACTCTCGCCCCAGCTCGCACCCAAAATCAGCCCGTATCTGTTTCCGGCCAGCAGCTACGTGATCGCTACTGCACCGCTGGGCGATGCATTAGCCGCCTCAGTCATGCCGCGCGACTACGCGGTGTGCGACCAGAGAACAGCGCTCGACTACTTTCGCCTGAGCGCAGATAAACGCATGTTGTTTGGGGGGATGTCTAACTATACCGCGCGGGATCCGCGCTCGATCAGCGCCACCATGGGCAAATCGATGCATGCGGTGTTCCCGCAACTCAAAGACGTCAGGATTGAGTACGAATGGGGCGGGCATATGGGTATCGGGATCAATCGCGTGCCACAAGTCGGCCGCGTGAGCGAGAACATCTACTACGCACAGGCCTATTCAGGCCACGGCGTCGCGCCCACGCACATGTCGGCACGCCTGATCGCCGAAGCGGTGCAGCAGCGCCCGGAGCGGTTCGACATCCTGGCAAAAGTCAGTCACATTCCGCTGCCCGGCGGGCTGAAGTTGGGTCAGTCGCTGATGGCGCTAGGTATGCTTTACTACAAGTTGCGCGACCGACTGGGATAAGCCGGCCACCGCGCTTTGCTTTGCTTACCTCGCAGGGCTTGCGTCAACTTGGCCGGATTCGATTTCATCTCGCCACTGACTCACATTCGCCTCAATGGCGGCGAAACCGCATATCCACACCAGTTCATCCCAGAAGTACAGCCAGTGCGAGAGCGTAGCCCAATACACGCCCAGACCAAAGAGGCTCAGGTACAGCGCGACCTTTGCCAACTTTGTACCGATCAGCAGACGCCCCTCAGTAATACCCCGCTCCTGAAACCGCACGACGAGCTCGATGGTAAGGATGATCAGCAGCCAGATCAGCACTTCGGCCAGATCCGCCAACGCGAGGTCACGCTCCAGGGCCAGCCCTGCCGCATCGCTCACGATCGGATCCTCCGCCACCCGATAAAACTGCGATGCCGGCGACAGACTCTCGCAGTTTTCCGGTGTGATCTCGCTGTAGCGCAGATTAAAAACGTACGACAAATCCTGATCGGCCAGCTCACACAAGCTGCTGACGTTCTCCACCGGCACTGTCGGCTTCAGATCCGACACCGATACCAGATAGGCGTACACAGTGTGAGCAATCATCACGAAACCCACTATCCGCACGCCCCGCACCAGTCGACCAACCCAACTGGTCCAGGCGCTGTCGGGCAGCACATAGGTTTCCAGTTCGAACGTGAACAGGAGCATGAACCATGCCGATTCGTCTATCGTGTTGGCGAACTCGTTGGTCCAGTCCAGCAGCGTCGAGTCCGCGGTGAGCGTATGGCTCGCCCTTACCGCGTCCTCGACGAAATAAAATCCGAAGTTAATCAGCAGCAACGAGTACACGATCCATTTTATTGTTTGTTTTATCTGCTCGTTGGTCATAGCGCTTTTGTGTAAGGGGCGATCGTCGATTAGATAATACTGATCCCGACAGCCAACCCGTATCCTCGCCTACCCGCGGGGAGCAAGTTAGATTGGTGGTCCGTTCATTAGACGTTGAACATCAGGTTGCTGTGTTCCCAGGCCGCGATCTGTTGCTGGTACTCCCGGTACTCCAGAGCTTTTACCGCACAGAAAAGCTCAACGAACCGCGCGCTCAGCACGTCATTAAGTGCCGCGCTCCCCTGCAGGCTATCCAAGGCCTCATAAAAATGCCGATGCAGGGCGAAAGGCATATCGTAGGCAGAACCTTCGATCGCGGCGCGCGGGGTGAGTTTCTCCAGCATTCCCAGGTAGCCGCACGCCAGCGTGCCCGCGAACATCAGATAGGGATTTACGTCGCTGCCGGCCAGACGGTTCTCAATGCGCCTGGCCTCAGGTGCCGAATCCGGCACCCGCAAACCGACGGTCCGGTTGTCCACCGCCCACTCCAGATTGATCGGCGAGGCGAAGTAATTGAGAAAGCGCCGATAGGAGTTGGCGTAAGGCGCAAACAATGCCAGCGCCGCCGGCATGTACGTTTGCAGGCCGCCAAGATACCCATGAAACAATTCGCTGGGCTCGCCGTCGGGCGTTGAAAACACATTGTTTCCATCAGCATCCACCACACTTTGATGGATGTGCATGGAACTACCGGCATCCTCCGGCCAGGGTTTGGCCAGAAAGCTCGCTCGCATCCCGTGCAGGCGGGCAATATGCTTAACGGTCCGCTTGAAGTGGAAAACACTGTCCGCCAACGCCACTGCGTCACCGTGCCTGAAGTTGATCTCGAACTGCCCCGGCCCGAGTTCCTGCGAGATCGCACCAGTGGGGATGTTCTGCGCGTCGCAGCAGGCCCGTAACTGGGTGAAAAACCCCTCCAGCTCATGCAGCCGCTCAACACCATACGGGTTGAGCACCTCTTGCGGCCTTTCATTCCAGTCCTCGACCTCAGATTTAGCTGGCTGAGCGGTAAGATACAGCTCGATCTCGGGCGCGACGACAGGAGTCCAACCGGCTTGTTCAAATCGCGCCACCACGCTGCGCAACACCTCGCGCGGCGCCTCGCTGACCACCTCGCCATGCCGATCGAAACAATCCACCATCACCGACGCGGTGGCCTGCTCCGTCCATGGCACCGGCCGCAGTGTCGCCGCGTCCGGCTTAAGGTGCATGTCCCGATCTTCCGGATTTTTCGCGATGTAGTAGTCGTCCGTGATGGTCTGGGCAAACACGGCCCGTGGCAGATGCAACCCGGTCGCATTGAAGGACCCGACCGGATGTATCTTACCGCGCGCGACACCGGCCATATCCGGCACGATCACCTCAAGGTTCTTAATCTGGTACGCGCTCAGCCATGCACCAATATCCGATGTCACATCCATTATGCTTCTCTTGTTGTTTATCCACTGTCGCCAACACGCACTGTTTCGACACCACACTTTAACAATAAGGGCATGGCTCGGACGTGCGTGCCTGCGGGCCGCACACCGACGCGAGCGAAACAAAGTGCTGATGCTACCATTGTCCGGCCATTCGCCTGTGCGGGAGCAGGCGATGTTTTTTATCACGGAGGACAATGCCTTGGTCGTCTCAAACGCGCAAGCACCCTTGGATGAACGCCCAGCGCCCTGGCGGGACGGGCGCAATCAGCTCGAGGGAGCCAGGTTCAATCGTGTTGACACGCTGTTGGCCAAGTCACCCCCACGATTCCCGTTGATGGGTAGGTGCGTGGCGCTGTTCGTCACGTTGCAGCTTTGCGCATGTGGTGCATTGCCTGATCACAACGCTGCCCCCATCACGGCAGCACCCAGTGTCGCCTTTTTTAATGGCCCCATTTTTACCGCCAACGCTAAGCAGCCCTGGGCCGATACACTGATCGTGCGCGGACCCAATATCATGTTCGTCGGGCAACAGGCTGATGCGCAAGCGCTGATCGACAGCGCCCAGCAGCGCGTAGACCTTGAAGGCAAGTTGCTGTTGCCTGGCTTTCACGACGTTCACATGCACGCAGAGACCGCCGGTGTGTTCGTCTACGCCTGCAATCTCTACGGCATAGACAGCAAAGACGCATTCACTAGGCGACTCAGCAAGTGCATTGAGCGCAGCCCGCATGAGAGTTGGATCGTCGGCGAAGGGTGGCCGCCCGCCGAGCCCGAAAAACTACTGATGCGCAAAGAACTGGATAAGCTGTTGCCCGATCGGCCAATGTGGCTGATGGCGCTGGATGGTCACAATGCACTGGTCAACAGTAAAGCGCTTGAAATTTGCGGTATCACCGCGCAGACGCCGAATCCTGTCGCCGGCGTGATCGGCCACTATCCCGACGGTGAGCCGTCCGGTCTGCTGATCGAGTCTGCGATGTGGCTGCCATCCGAGCATATGCCGGCCGTCAGCCCGGCACGTCGGGTCGCTGCGCTCAAGGCCGCGATGCGCGAAGCCAACCGATACGGCATTACAACGATCGTCGAGGCCTGGGAGACGCCGGATCTGGATCAAGCGTGGCTGACATTGAAGGCCGCTGGCGACCTCACCACGCGGGTTAACCTGGCCTTCTTGGTGGAAGAGGACTGGGATGAAGACATAGACGAACTGAAGCGGCGGCGTGCACAAATGACCGACGAGCCGCTGATCTTTGCCAATCAAATAAAATTGCTCACCGACGGTGTGGTAGAGATACAGACGGCGGCGGTGAAGCAACCTTACCCGGCGCAGAAAGATCATCCCAATGGGTTGATGTACTTTACCGATGAGCAGTTAAACAGCTGGATTCCGCTGCTTGAGGCGGCGGGTTTTCAGATACACGCGCACACCATTGGTGACCTTGCGATGGACAAAGTGCTAACCGGGCTGGAGCACTCCCGGCGAGTGAACGATGCACCCAACAACCGGCCGATGTTTATCCACAACTATCTGGTCGATCCCGACGACTACGCCCGACTGAAAGCCGCCGGTGCCAGCGCCAATTTCACCATGCTATGGCGGCAGATAGACCCCAACATGCAGGTGGTACAAACGTTGCTTGAGCAGGCGCAGTTCGAACGCGTGATGCCCATGGCCGACCTGCATGAGCAAGGCATTCTGGTCACCGGTGCCAGCGATTTTTACGTCTCGCAAATCGACCCGCTGGCCTCGGTAGTGGCGGGCGTCACTGGCAAGGCCGTGCCGTATTACCGAAGTCAGCCGTACCAGCCGGACAGCCAGCCCGTCATGCCCGGCAGGAAGCCAAACGTCGAGACGATGATAAAGGCGTATACCATTTACGCCGCACGGGCGCAGGGGATAGACGCGCTTACCGGCTCACTGGAGGCCGGTAAACGCGCCGACATTACTCTGATGGATCGCAATTTTTTCGAGGGGCCGGTGGAGAACATCTACGGTACACGCGCCCTTATGACGATGATGGACGGGCAAGTGGTGTTCACCCGCGAACAGACACCGTAAGCACAGTCGTGCCGGCGATACTATCCGCGATTGGATCCCCCTACGCCATTACCACGGGCACGACGCCCGTTCGGCTTGTCGGTGAAACAGACCGCGACCTAACGCATCAGCACGTTACGGCCGCGGTCATAGCCGGCGCTAGGGAACCAGCGGATTGCCGGCCTCATCCAGAAGATGATCGCCGGTTGGGAAACACAGGTGATCCGCGTAATAGCCCGTGCCGAACGGGGCAGTCGCGTCAAATGGCGCCGTGCCATACAACTCGTTGTCAAAGTGTGCCAGTAACGCGATGTACATCATGGGATCCTCAATCTCCAGCGGGCAGTAACCCAGCTCACGCTCAAAGGTCGCGCGCCCCAACCGGTCTGCTGCCAACTGGAACGGCGCGCCGCCAATGCCTGCGGCGACCAGCGGAATACCGAAACCCTGGTACTCGTCCTTGTCGGTAGAGAAGATCGACCAAACGGTGTACGGGATGCCCGGCAGCAACTGACGAGCTGCCACACGCACGTAGCCGCTGTTGTCATCGTAGCAACCCAACTCCACACTTCCGTTCACACGGTTCCAGCGTCGCAACGTCCACGGCTTAGCGTACATGTCGTTGCGGGTACCCGGCATCAATTTGCTGGGCATCTCCGACTGCAGGGGTAGTTGTTTGCGGGTCGCGTCCAACGAATCGTCGCGCAGGTAGGGATTGTTCAACGGGACATTGATCGATTCCGGATGAAGCGCAAATGGTTCCTGTCCGGGCAGAATGAACGCAGCCATCAGACTGTGCAGCGGCGTATCGGCTTGCACCGACAGCGCATTAGTCGCCTCGGGATCGTTGTTGATTACACCGACCTCCGGCAGCAGGAAGGTGTTCCAGTAGGCAAACTCCTCTTCCGACAGGAACGGTTGCAGGCTGGCGTAATCGGTAATCTGCTCGCCGTTGTAGTAGTTGGCTCCGTGGCAGACATGGCCCTCGATGGTCCGCTGAACCATCACATCCCCGCCCGCCGCACTGACGTTCGCGGTAAACGCGAAGCTGGCCAATCCGGCAAGACCGCTTACCAACAATACAACCCTGCGCTGTGATTGATTTGTATTCTTCATCTCTCATGCTCCCAATTGAAACGCATCGCAGCCCACACCTGTGGACGCACTCAGACCACCGCCCGGCCGAGCGGGCCAAGTTCAGCGGCGACCTTGCGCTTGGGAGCCGTAAAAGAATTGATGAAACGATCAAGAAATCGTCAAATTTGGATGAACTTATTTAAATACAGCATGTTACGTCAACCTATAGGGCACTACAGCACGGAGTATTTACGTCGATGAGACAACGCCGCCCCCACCTCCGGCGAAACGCCCGCCAGCAGGGCGCTACGAGTCGGGCTCCACCCGCCCTAAGGGCTCTTCGATCTGATAAATGCCGACGCCTACCCGGTAGCAGCCTGTCTCCTCTCTCTCGTGCCCCCGCGCGCTCAGTTTGGTCAACTCCCTATCGACCGATTTCAAAAACTTATTCGCATTGTCACGTATCACCTGATTCGCTTGTTCCATGTGGCGTTGTGGTATTTCCACCGTCGAACGGCATTCTCGTCGTAGACGATCGGTTGGCTCGGCCAATGCGTTGTGTCCGGTGCTCGACAGGAAATCGCGCACCACCTCGCCAAAGCGATTGAACTGCTCCGGTGTCGAGCCGGCCGGGGTATAGTCAATGGCGTGCACATGCAGCCGGCCATCTGCACCCTCCGACACCGCCCCTACCCGCTTCAGTTCGCGCAAAATGCTGGTCGCGGGGATATCGCGCCGGATTGAGGCAACAAGATTCTCAAAGCTCACGCCGTTTTCGCTGGAAAACCAGATACCGCGCGGCTTTCCCGAGCGATCGCAATACCGCTCATCGCAATGCCAGTTGCTCAACACTTCGGCGAAAACGCCCATAACGCGAACACTGCAGGCGGTTGCATCTTCGGCGCTGAGGTCGCGGATTTTGCGTACCTGATGCCGGCTGATTCCGGTTAGTACCGCCGTTCGCGATACGTTGGTCGGGCGCCCTCGAATCCCAAACTGCCAAGTTGCGGTGGCGACAAATATTCGCCGCAATCGATTATCTAACTCAGAGTACGTCACGCCGCATCTAAGAAGGATGCTCACGAACACCGGCAGTATTCGTTCCAGTGCTTCACGGATAGCGACCGAGGTCGGTGAGTAGTCCATGTTCTTCCCTCCCAGGTGAGTGTTGCCGAAGCATTGCTTCCCGCACGCCGCGCGCTCAGAGAAGGCGCGTTGATGCCCCTACGTACGTCGATAGGCTCATCGGCCGCTTGTCACCCCACTAGCCATGACAAAAATGCCGTAATACTGAACGCCGAGGAACGTACTCACCGAAGTATGAAAGCGATGTCCGGGCATTGCATCAGCAACGGTGTTCTGTATCAAACACATATAGCAATCGCGCAGCTCAATCATTGCGATCTTGACCTTCCGTTGTGACATTCGAGCATCGCTCGTACGACATAACCCAAAGCCGGTTGTGACGCCGCCAAACCGCACCGCCGTCATCAGGCGTGCTTCCACCCCCATCAACCACATAAGGATTTGGTCATGATTAGCTGCAGGACTGCCGAGCCTACTCCGAGCACTTCCCGCGATGAACGCAATGTTGGCCGCGATCTGGTCACCCGCATACAAACCGGCGACCGCACTGCGGAGCACGATGCTTGGCAGCGCTACACACCGAAACTGCGCCGTGCGCTGTCCCGATACGCAAGATGCACGCACGACGTCGACGACTGGGTAAGTGCAACTTGGGAGATAGCCCTTCCAAAACTACGATCCGGCGCCTTGACTAACGCCGAGTGCTGCGGCGCCTTTTTGCATGGCATCGCTCGTCGAGTTGCCTTGGGGGACCTGCGAAAGTGCACCTGGCTGACCTATGCAGGCAATTGGAGCCAGTATGAAGTTCCCATTGATGACACCCAGACCCCGGAGGGCATCGCGACACGTGATCAGGACATCACCTACGTGTCGATGCTGATCGAAAGCATGCCGATCAAACGAGACCGAGACCTATTGCGTATGCGTTACCTGCAAGACAGCACCACCGGAGAGTTGAGTGAGATTCTTCACCTGAGCGGCCAGCAGGTATCAAACACTTTGTGGCGAGCTCGCCAACGGCTCCTGGAGCGTGCACGATGACTCCATTGCCCCCCCTGCGACGCGGCAGGGGCAGGTGCACTTCGTGCAGCCTGCCCCTGCCCAACAAACGTACTGTCCTATTCGCAGGAATTAGCGATACCGCTAGGGCCTGGGAAGGTGAAAATCGCCCCCCGCAGGATGGCTGCATCCTCAAAATCCACCGCACCGTCAACGTTCAGATCGCCAGCGCCTTCAGCGGTGAACATTACTTCCTTAATCAGACGCAGGTCGCCGAAGCCAATAGTGCAATCGTTGTCCAGATCGGCATCACACTTGTTGCCGATTCCATCGCCGTCCGAGTCGGTCTGCGCACTGTTCGGTTCGAGCACGCAATTGTCCAGCTCATCGGGCACCTCATCGCCGTCGGCATCAAAGTTCGCGAGGCAAAGCGAGCCCGAACAATCGATGCCGGTAATCATCGCCTGCTCGTAGGCTACCCGGGTGAGACTCGCAGCGTAGGCCCCACCTGCCACATGGCGCTCAGCGCTTGCGACGCCAGATGCCGCCAGACTCGAAAGAGAGAGCACCGTTGCCAAGGTAACTCTAACCGATGCGTTGTTGTTGTGTTCGAAGTTCATTGCCTTAGTCCTTTCGTGATTGATGCCAAAAGCAGCACCACAAACAGGCTAGGCAGGCAGCGAAGTGGCGTGGGTAAGCAATGCGTTAGGCGGTCGTTACTATTGCGCGCATCAAAAATTGACATCGCGCGCAGCCAAGCCAACGTGGGCGACCTCGGGCATGCCGACGTCAGTCACGCGGAACTTACAAAAGAGCTTTCCCAACTGACTCGAAACTTACGCGCGGATAACAGATTGATCGCGACCACTCGCCATAGACATGGGCCACGGTCGCAACCAATTCTCACATTCAACACGATCCCAAAGGGAGGTATTCACCGAATGCGGGGCACCTATGTGGCGATATCAATCGCGCCACAAGGTCTAATCGCGCAAACCGGATCATCAATGTGAGTTTTGCGTAAGGAATGAAGATATCGGCTGCCGACGCGCCGATATTGCACTACCTTTTGTAGACACGGCACGCAGACCAGGCCACCGGGTAACACCGCTAAACCGTTAGTTGCAAACAAAACAAAGGCATTCAACCAATGACCAAGCACACGGAATCTAACCCGTTCATGAGCGAAACGTACTTCATCGGGCCGGTGAAGATTGAGCCCGCTCTACTGCTGGTCACCCTGCCCGGCTTCGATGCGGTGATGATGAGTGCCCGACGCATCGAAGCGCTGGCGCTGCTCGCACAAAACTATGGCTCCGTAGTGCCGCAGGATGAATTGGCGCCGATATTGTCGCCGGTGACGGCGCTAAGTGATAACAAACTACTAACCGGTGCTGCGCTTCGCCAGCATTTCACCGAGATCCGCAAATCGTTGGGCGACAACGCAAACCACCCCAAGTACATCAAAACCATACGAGGGAAAGGCCTGCAGTTGTTGTGCGAGCCCACATTCGAGCCCCCCGTGCAATGGGATCACTCCCCTTACCGCGGCTTGAGGTCTTTTGACTACCAGCACGCTCCCATCTTCTTTGGTCGTTCAAGAGACACGGCCTCCATTATCGACACGCTGCATCGAGGCGCCAAAAACCGGGTCGCGTTTGTTTTGATTACCGGGTCTGGTGGTGTCGGCAAGTCTTCCCTAATGCGCGCCGGCGTGTTGCCACAACTATGTGGCGCAGAGCCCGCACTAACCGCGCGATGGCGCAGCGCGGTGTTCCACTACCGGGCAGGTACAGGTGACCTGTTCGATGAGCTTGCCGAGGCAGTGCTAACCGCATTTCCAGAACTCCTGGAACGTATCAGCGGTGCACGCTTTATTGCTAACAGCCTGAGAAGCGCGCCTGCCGCAGCGGATAGGGCGTTGCTGGCGATGGTGGGCGATGGCGTGGTCGCCGCCAGCCAGGATGGTCAGGTCACCGATACCCGAATCGGTTTCGCACTTGCCATCGATCAAATCGAAGAAATTCTTACCGCCCCCACATTGAACCCCCATGAGATCGAAATGTTCTTTCAGGCCGTCGAAGCATTGGCCCGCTCGGGCTGGTGTTACGTGATGGGCTCGGTACGGATCGACTACGCACCCCAGTGCCTGGAACACAGCGTGCTTGGTCAGCTGGCCGATGACGGGCGTTTGTATACCGTACGTGCGCCATCGATCGGCGCGCTTCGAGAGATGGTCACGGAACCGGCTCGGCTGAAAAATTTGACGTTCGAAGTTGACTCCTCAGGCCGGTGCCTCAGCGACACCATCATTCAAGACGCATGCCCAAGCCCTGAGTCTCTGGCCTCTCTCGGCTTCTCGCTTGAGCAGTTGTATCAGCACCGCGCAGGGGAGACCTTAACGCACTCGCAGTATCGCGCGCTGGGCGGGTTGCATGGCTGCCTGGCACAACGGTGTGAGTATGTATTCGCCACATTGAGCAACGAGGCAAAACAGAGCCTAGGCAGTGTGTTGGCGCGACTCGCCACCGTGACCAAAAGCTACGACCAAGCCATCGTCGCAAAGGCGGCGCTATGGCGTGACGTGACAGTCGCTCACGCGGCACACGAATTGGTCGTTGCATTTCTTGAGGCCCGGCTGCTGAGTGTATCCAGAGATCTCGACGGTGCACGCATCGTGCGCCTGGCTCACGAATCGGTACTCAAAAGCTGGGCCCGAGCAAGGAGGTGGGTGTTGCTGAACCAGGACCTTCTTCAGATTCAAGCAAAAACCGCACGCGATGCGCGGGAGTGGCAGAACAACGACCGGCATCCCGACTTTCTATTGCCAAAGGGGCGTTTGTTCGACGCGAGTAAGCTGATTGAAAACAACATCAGCTTGCCAGAACATGAACGTAGTTTCGTGGAGGCGTCCCTTGCTCGTGCGGCTAGCAACGCGCGAAGGGAACGTCGCCGTCGGCGATACGTTTTGCTTGGGGCGACAACGGTCGCAGCGCTTTGCGCGATATCTGCGGTGCTAGCTATCGTGGCATGGCGCACGTCGGAGGCGGCACAGGCCGCGCAGGTAGAGGCCACCGTCGCGAGAACGGAAAGTCGCGCAATTTCGGACACCGTGGCGTTCCTGTTCGAACAGGCTGCGCCCTACAACTCCGGCAGCAAAGACATGACCGCGCTTCAATTGTTGGACGGAAGCATTGAGCGCCTTAAAGAGGACACCTCACTGGCGACCGCTGAGCGCGCTGCGCTTCTGCGCGCAATGGGGCGCGCCTATTTCAGTTTTGGCGAACATGCACGCGCCGCAGAACTGCTTCAGCTGGCACTTGAGTCGCGCCAGGCGCAGCAACCCACCGACCCACTTCGCCTTGCCGAGACCATGCTCAGCCTTGGTTGGACACTCACACGCTACGGCGCCTGGGGCACTCCCAACCGCGTTGGCAGCGCCGACCGCGGGTTGGAGCTTATTCGCGAATCCACCACTCTGCTTCGCAACTCAGGCCCGCAAGCCCACCTGGATCTGGCCAGAACGCTCACCGCGCTGTCTCAACTGCAGATACGCCGACATCAGTACGATGATGCTGAGAAGGCAATCACCGAGGCACTGCGCTTGCGCGCGAGCGTGCTCGGCGCCCAACACCCCGGTCTGGCAAATGCAAAATCAACCCTTGGATACGTGCGAATTGGCCAAGGCCGACACGCCGACGCCGAAGCGTTGTTTCGCGAAGCACTGAAGGCGACCGAAACACATGCGGAACCGGATAACCCCAAATTGATCGGCCACCTTGAAGGGCTGGCAATGTCGCTGCAAAACACGAACCGACAGCAAGAGGCCGTTGCCCTATACCGGCGCTCGCTGCAAATAGGCACTGCGGCGTACGGCCGCATACATCCCTCAACTGCCATCACTCAGAACAAACTTGGCTACGTTTTGACACACCTGGGGCAGTTTGAGCCCGCAAAAGCGGTGTTAGCGGAAGCGGTCGATACGGCCACGACATTGCTATCACCCGAACATCCGGATCTCGCAAAATATCGAATAAATCTGGCAGATGTATTGTCTCATACCGGCGATGCAGAGCAGGCCCGCCGTCTTGCTCAACTGGCCATTGAGGTATTGCCCAGGAACGATTCGGCTACTGCGCCGTTGCGGGCTACGGGCAACAGCATATTGGGCGTCGCACTTGCCATTCGCGGTGAGTGCGATGAAGCCACGGCATTGATGCTCGATGCAGTCACACAATTGAAGGAGGTAGCAGGCATCCATCCACAGCGTTTTCACCAGGCCGAAGCTCGGTTAGCTCGAGCGTCGACCGCATGCCCCCAACCCTAGCATTTACAAAAAAATGACCGACAATCGGTTAGAAATTAATTTCAAGAGTACCGCACAACGGGAGCGGTTCGTAGCCGGTACGGCGGCGCGAACCTGCGACGAATCCGAATCTAACAAGGAAAATCCTATGAACAGACTTGAGAAAACGACTGTTGATGACAAGCGTATGCGCCACGGAAAGTGCATCGAAGCAACGGTAAGCACGGTACTCAGATCACTTGTTCGATGGTTAATTGGACAAGGCGTGCCCGCGAGAGCATTGATGGATTGGGTTAAACAATCGTATGTGGATGTGGCCACTGAGCGAGGCACGGTTCCGAACACAGAAGCTGAGATTGCGACGGGGTTGTGTCGAAAAGAAATCGCGCGGCTGCGGCGCAAAGACAGACATGCGCAACCGGATCCGGTCACCATGAATCTGCGACGGCAAAGTCGCATCACTAAAGTGCTGACGGCGTGGCATGTAGAACCCTACTATCTGGACGCCAATGGACATCCTGTCGTCTTACCTTTGCAAAACGGCACACCCAATCTGGTCGGCTTAATCGAGCGCTTCTGTGGCGATCTGAGTTACGGAAAGGTCATCTGCGCGATGGAAAAGGCGGGGAGCATTCAGTGCCTGGAGAACGGGCGGTATATGGCGCTGCGTCGTCAATACGCACCCTCCCCTGCGAGCGAAGAACAGCTTCTTCGTTACGGCAGTGTCATCAACGATGTTATTCGAACAATCACACATCCGTTTGTTCATCCCAGTAGCCCACGGCGACTCGAAACGCGGATTACTGACACCATACCGCGTCAGGCCATCCCTGAGTTTCGGGCCTTTATTGATGCCCGGAGCACTGAATTTGCCAACGATGTTGACGGCTGGCTCGCGCGATGCGCAGCCCGCCCAAACATGGCGCACACAGCCGAAAAACCCGAGCGCAGGGTGCGGATTGGGTTAGGTTTTTATTGGATTCAGGACGACAACGACTAAGAGGTAGCGACATGAGTAAACAACGAACGACGTCTTACATGATTCTCTGCAACTTGTTGGTGCTGACGGTGTTAGCAACATCACCGGCAAGCGCAGAGCCACGAGCCGAAAACAGTCCCATTTATGGGCAGGACACCGGCACGGCAGCGGTCAACTCACCTGTTCAAATGCGGCGTGCGCAAGATGCTCATCCGGACAATCCCGATCAGCTTAAACGTTCCAGCAACGAGCAGCTTGGAAACTGGTGGCAGCGACTACTGGGTCGACTCGTACAAACCAACTGATCGAAACCCAGCGACGAGCCGGAAGGGAGCGCCTGACGCCCCTCCGGCTCGCCTTCCGGGCAGCAATCCCCCCCCGCGAAGGTTGTGTATATCTGCTGCTCAATTCAAGCGCTTTCGCACGGCCCTCATCCCTCGCCC
>CBDUQI010000055.1:0-29228 GCA_965369325.1 uncultured Gammaproteobacteria bacterium | reverse complement strand
GTTGATCACTTGGATGAGCAGACGTGTGAGGTGGAAATTGGTGTTCGATTGCGACCTCACGCGTGGGGACGTTTTTATGCCTCAGAGGGTGGAGCGGCTTTGCGCGATCATGCCTTTGGCACACTGGGGCTTACCCGGCTTGTTGGCATCTGCGATCCGGACAATAAGGTCATTCCGTTGCTGCTCAAACGGATCGGGTTTGTTGTCGCCGGTGACACCACGCATTTCGACAAACCCGCATTGCGCTTTGAGCATACCCGCGAGCGCTGGCTGGCACTGGCCCGAGACAAGTAGCGCGCAACGTCTAACCGCGTGCTGTCTCTGCTGTTACGGTGACTCTATTCGGTACCAAGGCTCGCCTCGACGGTTAGTTTACCCAGACCGCCGGTGTCGAAGCGCTCTGTTAGCGCCGGCGACATTCGGGATATTTCACGCCATGTGTCCGGTGATTTCGACTGCGTTTGTAGCAGCCATCCGCCGGCGGACTTGGACAAGGTAAATACGGTGTCTGGAAACACCTCATCGCCCAGTCGCAGCATCAACTTGCCGTCACGGTGCTCATGCAACCCGCCAGATGACACCAGCATCTGACGGACGTGTTTCTCGATTAGCTCAGCCAACCCGGCAGACTGACTTGCAGCGAGCACTTGTGCTGGCGCTGGCATGCTCGTGGATTGGCGTTCGATCATCAGTTGGCTCAACTGCACAAACTCGGTCTCGCCCAAATGCGACTCTTGTTCATCTGCATTGACGTACTGCGGGGGTAGCCGCTCATCACCCACGTCCGAGGAGGCGCCCTCTGGCAGGTCTGTCAGGCTCTGCTGGGCCGTATCGGATGAATTTGCCAGCGCTTCATCTGCATCCAGCGCAGAGCGGAAGGCTTCCATCAACGACCTAGGGGTTGGCTCGTTTTGCGCACGCTCCGGCGCCTTGCCCTGAGAGGAAGTGCTGCGCCGCGGCGCATCGGCTTGCGTGCTCGTCGGTGCTCGCATAGTTAACGCGTCCGGTAGAAATTGGACATAAGGAGTTCCTCCGCTTCTGCTTCGTTGGCCCGGGCCCGGTTCGCATGTTCCCGGCGCCGCTCAATACGCTGGCATTCAATCAGTGAGTCACGTTTTGCGCAGGCCTTGGTATATACAATCACTGCTAGTTCAACCGTCTTGTTCGCCGCCGCCAGTGTCTTATTTGCGGCGACCAAACGCGTCGCGACCGCCTCTCCCTGCTCAGCTAGAAAATGAATACGATGGTCAATTTGGGTCAAATACCAAACGCTGGCCTCCTGCCCGGAATTCGTACGTGTTTGTTGCAGTTCCAACCGTTGGTGCATCAGAGCCTCAAGTTCGGCTTTGACCAGTTGTTGTTTGCATTCGCATTTCAAGGCTTCACTGCGCGCCTCCTTCAGCTCGTTCAAACTAAGGTCCACCCGCAGTTCGCGCATCTCGAGCAGTTTAGCAATGCCCCCTTTATTCATCGGAACAGACGTGTGAGTTTGCGCACCGAAGTTTCAAAATCGCACACCCGTGCATCGCTTTGACGCAGCAAGCCGCGAATGGCGTCAATGCGCTCGATCGCGGCATCGGCCATTGGATCTTTACCCGTTTGATACTCGCCGATCTGCACCAGCAACTCTATCTCCTCATACTTCGCCAGATGCTCACGCAGTTGTGCCGCTGCCGTCTGGTGCGCGGGTGAGGTGATTTTGGACATCAGGCGACTGGCGCTCCTCGGAATATCAATGGCCGGGTAATGCGCCGCGGCCGCCAGTTTTTTGGACAGCCGGATATGGCCGTCCAGAATCGAGCGGGTTTCCTCAGCAATTGGGTCCACATCCTCGTCATCTTCGATTAATACGGTATACACCGCGGTCATCGAGCCGTGCTCACTGTTGCCCGCACGCTCGAACAGACTCGGCAGTGATGAGAACACCGTCGGGGGAAACCCGCGGCGCACCGGCGGCTCGCCGACCGCCAAGCCAACATCGCGCAATGCGCGCGAGAAACGTGTAATTGAATCCACCAATAACAACACCCGAGCGCCTTGATCGCGAAAGTACTCCGCGATGGCGGTGCCCACGTATGCCGCGCGGCTGCGCTCCAGCGCTGGACGGTCGGACGTGGCGACAACCACGACACTTTTTGCCAAGCCCTCCTCGCCCAAGCTATCCCGCACGAACTCCCCCACTTCCCGGCCCCGCTCGCCCACCAGCACCACCACGTTGACCTCGGCTTGGCTGCCACGGGCGATCATCCCAAGCAGCGTGCTCTTACCGCCGCCGGCGGAGGCGAATACCCCGACACGCTGACCTTCACCGAAGGTCAGCATCGAATCAATCGCGCGCACCCCCGTGCAGAATGGTTTGCTTATCGGCTTGCGTTTGAGCGGATGGGGCGAATCAGCGAATACGGGCACATGCGTCTGCGCTTGGATCGGGCCCAGATCATCCATCGGTGCCCCGTGGGCATCCAGTATCCGGCCCTTGAGCTGCTCACCAACTGCCACGGTTGCACGACGTCCTATTGAAACGACTTCGGCCGATGCCGACATGCCATCCAGCGCCCCCAGGGGCGTGAGCAAGGTTTCCCCGCCCGCCATGCCGACAACCTCACAGGTGAGACGAAACGCATCATTGGGATTGCGAAGCTCACACAGCTCGCCAATGCGAGCACGGACTCCGGTGGCCCGGATGACTGTGCCGAACGCTTTGGCCACCCGACCGACGCGTTGTACCAGCTCTACGTTGGCCACACGGGCCAGTCGGCGTTGCTGGCGATCGGGGAGCTTCGCTTCGCCCGTCATATCGCTCAGCGGCATCGCGAGGAGGTTATTCATCGTGGTTGTTCTGGCGCGCTGCAGGCTGGCGCCTCATCCGGGTGGTTGACAGAGTGGGTCTGCGCATCCACTTCCAGCAATGCCTGCCGGATCGCTTCCAGTTGGGTTGTCCAATCGCCGCGCACGCGGCCGGCCTCGGATTCAATGACGCAGCTTAGTTTGCCCAAGCCGGCATCCGCGACCACATCGGCGACACTGACTGACGGATGCGCCCGGGTCAGCCGTTCGAGCTCCCGGGTCGCAGCCGCTTCGACCTCCGGATGCACCTTCACCAGCAAGTACTGCTCGGCCTGGGCGGCGGCAATGGCCCGGGCGACCATCGGTGCCACGATATCTGCCACATCCAGCTGTGGTGTAAGACGCTGCACAATCGCTACCGCCAGATCGCTCACACTACCCTCAATTCCTTGTAACGTGCTGTGCGCCTGTGCATGTAGGCGCGTGAGTTCCCGCGCCATCTCGGCCTGACCTTCCTGCAGGCCGGTCTCAAAGCCCTCTTTGCGCGCCAGCTCATGCGCCACCAATGCATCCGTTTCAGCCTGCTGACAGATGCCGTTGGCGGTGCTCAGCAACGACTGCGCATCATTGAATGCGTGTCGCGACTGCGCCGGCACAATAGTTCCTTCCTCGGCATTGGCAATCGCGCGTAGATCCACTATCCGAAGGCCACTCACGCGCGTGACTCCCGCGGTGGATCCGACGCCGGTTCGCGTGCGTATAGCGCGGCGAAAGTGCTTTCGCGCGACAATGCCGGCGTTGATGAGGCCTCCAACCAGCTCGGTGCGCACACCAGGCGCAACCGATCCGTGCCCAGCGGATACCCCTGGGTGGCAGCCGCGAGTTCGTGTGCGCCGCAGCGCTCGAACTGACGCCGCAGTTTATCTGGCTGCGCTAAATGGGCGGTGAGCAAGGCCCCTGCACTTGCCAGGCGCGCTCTGCTTGCATGCGCGGGAGTATCTGCATGTTCATGCATCACCCACTGGTAGCGCTCATCCCCAATACCCTCGCGAATCATGCCCACCACACGGCGCTGTACCAGCATCCGAAGCGCCGGCCGTAGGGCCATCGCGCCTACATCAGCCAGCGCGAAACGCAGACGCTGCGCTGGCCAAAATATCCAACGCTGCTCCGGCGCATCGGACACACTGGCAATGCTGACCGGGGAGTACAGGTGACGACCAGGACCGCGGGCCAACTCGCCCGCCAGTATTCGCCGTCCCAGCACGGACTTGCGGGCCGCGCTTAACAGCTTGGACGGCAAGTGCGGGATCCAGCGTGGATCGAAGTCGTCAATCGAACGCTCCGCCAGCGCATTCCACTCACCATAGGCGGCAGGCCCGGTCACCGTCACGGACGCTGATCCCGGTTGCTGTCAACGATCACCGTCCCGCGGCGTACGCGCCAGTACGCGATCAACCACCCGATAATGCCGGTCCCAAACAACAACGCGAGAACAATCGGATTAGCGACCGCGCCCAGTTGCGCCTTCAATACCGTAGGGGCTTGCGCAATGGGCGCCTCTACCGCCTGGCCGTCGAAGAACTTAACGGTGACCTTGTTCACGTCATCCAGTCCCTCAATACTGTCCTTCACAATCGCCTTGATATCGGTTTCCCTCTGGCTAATGTTTGCCTCAGGATGCGCCACGATCACAATTGAGGCTGACGAGGGCTTAGCTTCGTTAGTCAACACATCCCGGTCCGGCATAGCAATGTGTACCCGTGCGTGACGCACGCCCTCTAGCGTACTCAGCGTGCGCGCCAGCTCTTGGGACAGCCCATGCAGATAGCGTGCCTTTTCCTCCAACGGCGAGGATACGAAGCCCTTCTTGCGGAACACTTCGCCCAGGGTTTCGTAGCGCTCGCTGGGAAGGCCTTCGGCGTTCAGAATCTGCATGGCATACGCCATATCCGCCTTCTGTACGTTGACCACCCAGCCCTTTTTGTCTTTGGACAACTTCTTTTGCGCATCCACACCATTACCAAGCAAGGCCGCCGCTACTTGGTTGGCCTGCGCTTCGGTAAGATTGTTGTACAACGACATCCGCCCACATCCCGCAAGCACCAGCGCGCTCAACAGTAACGTGCAAAGTACTCTTGCCTTCATGACCTCACCTCACTCAAGACTGTTGTCTGAATAGTTGTTGAATGCCATCCGACGTGCGGTTTGCGACATTCGCCGTGAGTTCGCAGTGGAACAGGAACTCGTGCGACTGCACCGTCAGCATAAGCATCTCGCCAGGGGTCATATCCCGATTGCCGTCAGCGAACACCGCTGTTTTTGACTCCAATTGCTCCGCACGCCCGTTCAGGCTGTTGAGGGTGGAGAACATTGCCCGCATTCCCTCCGACTCGACCTGTGCGGTGGGCGCAACGGCAGCGGGCCCCATATTGATGGTGGAGGCCTGATCCCAAGCAGTGCGAAACTGCGCAACATCGTAGACCGATGCGGTTTGAGCGGTGCTCGCGGTGGGCGAAGTCGGGCCGGTTTGTAACGACAGGCCCGATACCTGCACTGCCATATCAGAAATTGAGGTCATCTGGTTGCTCCGATTTGCCTTGGGATTTGCTGAGGATGGAGACCGCAAAACGTCCCCCAACGCAGGGCTACTGTTTGCGACCCAACGCCTCCAGCGCTTGCCCAACACTGTTGTTGGCGGTTGCGGCATTATTGGAAAGGAACTGCATGCGCAGGCTCTCTGCGGTTAACTGCACGATGGTGGAGGGTTGATCGCCACCGTCTTGCCCAATGGTGTCCGACAACTCACTAATCACTTCGGCCTGCTGATCCAGGGTGTCGCCCCAGGCCTTCGCCATAGCTTCGTACCAGCTCTTTACGTCGCGCGAATCCAATGCGCCGCCACTGGCGGTATTTGATGCACTGTTAGTGCTGCTTGGGCTTTGTGCCCCCTGCGAGACGCCGTTGATTGATGACATAGTGTGCTCCTTGTCGGGCCTTACCCGATGATTGGCTTGGTCGAAGTTCGTTTTACGTGCGTATCATCACGTTTCAGTTTGCGAATGACAGTGCCGGTGTCGATCAACACCTCCTGTTCGGAAATCGAATGCAGCTTGCCGCCGCCGGGTAACTGCGCACCCACGTAATACCGTGAACCGTCCGCAGTGACGATGTACGGATCCTGCCCGCGTACTACCGACACAATTCTCTTCCCCGGGCGCGGACCTGGGTCGGGTTTTACTAGGGCGGGTTTGTCATTCACGACTACCACCTCGCTGAGGTTGGCGACGTCGCGAATCGCCCGCGAGCTCAGGATATCCGCCAATTCGGATTCATCACCAAAGAATCCGGCAACCTCTACTCGTCCTTGCTCCAGGTAACGGCTGCTGGCGCCAATGCCGGACATACGCAACACTTCCCGTACGTCCTGAGCGATATCATCGCCGCTGCGTACTTCCAGTTGCGCATCAACGCGGGCATCCTCCAATTGTGTACGTAACGCCACCAATGCTTCCCGATCGGGCACCACCCCATGAAGCAGTACACCTGTGTGCTCGTCCTCACGGACCTGCACTTCTTTGAGTCCAAGCGACTCCAGTACGTCCGGCGCGGTCAATCGTTGCGTTACTGGTATGGGCTCGGGAACCGGTCGGAGCGTAACAGCCGCCACGGCGACGGTGGCTGCCAGAGTGGCAAGCGCACTGAATGCGATACGCTGTCGCGTACCCATTGCGGTTCGTGGCAGCGGTGCGTCGGTGGCGATCGTCGGCAGGTCCGCCCAAGCTGGACTGTCGCCGGGCCCGACTGAGAAAGCCACGCCAGGCGCGATGTTGACTCGTTGCAAAGGCATGAGGGGGTGCATCTCACCGCGCGGTAACAAATGATTGTGGACTTGCAGCGACTCATCTATCGCGCGGATAGTGAATCGGGTGTCGTGTAACGACACCAGGCAGTGATGGCGCGCCACCCCGTCATCCGACAAGATCACATCGCAGTCGCGGCTGCTACCGACCAGAACAATGCCGTCGTGCTCACAATGAGTCACTGCGCCCCGGTGCAAACCATGTGTCACCCGGAGGGTCTGCCGTGAACCGGCATGCGAATCGTGTGATGTGTAACGTGTCATCTTTATCTCCACGATGTACTAACCGTTCTCCAACAGTTCCTCTACCTGATTCTGGTACTCCAGCACTTCACGTTCCCGCTCGGCCGCCCGGGCCGGTGTAATCAGCCGAGGCGTCAGCAAGAACAAACGAACAGTGCTTTCATTTTGTTTTTGTACGTTACTAAAAATGTGCTTTAGTACCGGAATTTTGCGCAATCCAGGCACTTCGTTTTTGATGTTGAACTGTGCCCGGCGGTTAAGGCCGCCCAGCAGCAGGCTCTGGCCGTCGTGAATAATCGCCTGGGTAGTCACTGAATTCCGATCCACTACGGGGAACTCAATCCGCTGAACGCTAGAGGAGACTAACTGCACGTCACCGTCCTCAATGGTGGTCACTAGCCGAATACGATTCCCGTCAGGTGCTTCAATCACGTGCGGTGTCACTCGCAGTACGGTGCCTGCGATGACATCGAATAAATCTACTTCATAGGTACCGCCGACTGGCACAAAGACCTCACGGCTACTCTCTATCACCGCTTCCATATCGCTCAGGGTGACCACTTGTGGGCTTGAAAGCACGGTAACGAGATTCTCGTCATGTAGAGCATTTAGTCGCGCCGCAAAACGGGTCGAATTGCCGACCACTGTACCCGCGGAAAGCCCTGCCAGCGCTGGGATCAGATCGACGTTGTCAGATACCTCGCTATCAATGAGGTCTGGGCCGATGGTGTTGTCACCAAACTCCAATGACGTATCGGAGGTGCGAATGCGAAAATCGAATCCCAACTTCTTCAGCCGGTCTTTGTCAATGTCAATGATCGTCGCCTCGATCTCGACCAACTTGGGCTCAACGTCTAATACGCTGATCAGATCTTCATACATCGCCATACGCTTGGGTTCGTCCCGCACCAGAATACTGTTGTGCATAGGATCCGCAACGATGTGGGGGCCATTAGGATCGTACGGCGGCGGAATCGGCGCTTCAGTGGCGTAGCCCCCAACCACATTGCTCCCCGGATACCCTGGCGGGGCGAGGTTACCATAGCGTCCCTGCGGCCGATTCGAGGCTAGGCCCTGCCCGCGTAAGCGATTGCTCGCTGGGCGCAGTTGTGAGGTTTGAGTGTAGGCCATGGAAGCCGCGCTTCCGGACACCGCCGAGCGAAGCAGGCTGGCGATGCCGGGCACCACCATCTGATTTCGCCCGACTGTAATGACGGTATCCGCAGCGAACGCATAGTTCAGCGAGAACAGCTTGACGGTCGTGTTCAGTGGCGCTGGGCGATCCTGCGCCACCGCACCCACTAGCTGCCCAATCTGATCAACAAAGCCGCTGGCACCACTGGCTGAGACCAGTCCGTTGGATACCTGCGCGGTATTGTGCGCGTTACCGAGATTGAGATTGCGATAGGTACGTGCGAATGCGGACGCCTGGCCGCGTGACACGTTGAAATAGCGATTCACTCGTTCCTGCGGCTGAAACAAAAACACACTATTGCCGTCGTAGTACCACAGAATCTGATTGGTGTTAGCGATGCTCAAAAACAAATCGCGGGGCGAGCCGCTGCGGGGCCCGTTTAACGTGCCGCGTAATGCGCGCACGCCGTCACTCAGGATCACGTTCAGACCCTGTTCCGCGAAAAACCCTTCGAAGAAGTTACCTAGCGGCTCTTCGTCGAATTGGTAGTAAAGCTCGCTGTCCTGAAACGGTATCAACGCGGCGTGCGCAGGCAGACTAGCGAGCGAGCCTATCAGCAGTAAGGCCCACCCGGCCTTATGCAGAACTGCGCGCAATGTACGCGCCGCATAGAGCATCGCTACCTTGCCTCTTACCCCAATGAAAGTCATATTCATATTCTCTGGCCCTACACCGCAATTTGTCCGGCACGCACTACCCGCAAGTCCGGAATAAGCTCTTGAAACGACAGTACTGGGAGTTCGAAAAACTCGTTTTCTGTTAGGCTGCGCAACGGTTTTCGCACGTCCATAGAGCACAGCAGCACTGGGTTGTTCTGCCCCTCGATCGCACCGAGATGCTGGCGAATACTCGAGAGCACTTGATGGGCCAATTCCGGCTCCACGGCCAGCGTGCCTGCTCCGTCGGCACCGCGTAGCCCCTGTCGTAATCGATCTTCCAGTTCAGGCTGTACCAGGATGGCGGCCAGCGTACGATTATCGTCGGCAAACCGATCACTCACCTGGCGACGCATCGCCACACGCACTTGCTCGGTCAAACGCTGTATGTCTTTCTCCCGCGTCCCGGCCTCAGCCAGGGCTTCAAACACGCCGCGCAAGTCACGGATGGGAATGTCCTCAGCAACCAGTCGCTTGAGCACTTCCGTGATTCGTTGAGGAGCAACCGCGCGTAGGGTTTCCTTCACCAAATCCGGATAATCTCGTCCTAACCGTTGATAGATATTGGAGGCCTCCTGAATACCAACGAAATCACTTAGTTGCCGTTGCACCGCCCGTTTGAAGTGATGACAGAGGAATCCCTGAGTATCGAGCCCCCCGTCTACCTTCTCATCAGTCCAGTACCCAGACAGCGGCGGCTGGTAGGCAAGGGCCGGCGTACTCTCAGCACCGTGGTTTGCGGCCTGGCCATTGGCGTCCTGCGCATCGGCGTTTATGCCCGGGACGAATACGCGCTCTTCCGCCACCATTCCGCTTGCAATTCGAAGACCGTGGGCCAGAACCCGATACTCTCGCTCCAACAGCCCGCCGTGTTGACGTACAGTGGGCGCGGGCACCGGCACACCGTACTCATGCCGCAGTTCCAGCGCAGTGCGGTGCAGCGTGCTACGCAGCACGTCCAGATCCTCGCCGTTGGCAACACTCTCATGCACCTGTACTTCCAGCGGCGCGGGCAGAGATATTGCACTCGGTTCCACACTTTCGGGGATGTCATCCTGTGACGGCTGCGGCACCTTGAACGCGATACGTAAGAACCCGACGTTCTCGCGCATGCGCCACGCCGAGATTCCAAGCAAAGAAACGCCAAGCAGGAGAAACACCACCTTCGGAAAGCCCGGCACGAACATCATCCCCAAGGCGACGATGCCGGTCACCAGCAAAACACGGGGCTGATCCGCGATTTGACGTGAGATAGCATCCCCTAAATGATTGTCGCGCTCGTCGTTTGCCGTACGGGTGACAATAAGACCCGCCGATATTGCCGATAGCAATGCGGGAATTTGAGCGACCAATCCATCACCGATCGTGAGAATACTATAAGTCCTTGTCGCGTCAGCGAGCGACAAACCATTCTGCAAAATGCCGATCGCAAGTCCGCCAAGTAAGTTAATAATGATGATAATAATGCCGGCGATCGCATCGCCCTTAACAAATTTCATTGCGCCATCAAGGCTGCCATGCAACTGGCTTTCCACTTCCAAGTGGCGACGTTTCTCGCGTGCGCCATCTTTATCCATCAACCCAGAACGCAAATCGGAGTCAATCGAAAGTTGCTTACCTGGCATTGCGTCCAAGGTAAATCTGGCCGCAACTTCAGCGACACGTTCAGCCCCTTTTGCGACGACAATAAATTGCACTACCGTGATAATGAGAAACACCACTAGTCCCACCACAATATTGCCGCCGGCAACCACTGTGCCGAATGTTTCGATCAGCTGACCTCCGTCTGCCTGAAGCAAAATCTGACGGGTAATGGCGATCGAAAGCGATAAACGAAACAAGGTTGAAAGTAATAGAACACTGGGAAAGCTCGGGAATGCAACCGGCGAAGGTATATAGATGGCGACCAGGAGAAGACAGATACCAATAGAAATATTGACAGCCACCAACGCATCGATCAGCCACAATGGCAGAGGCCAAATCATCAAGGCGATAATGGCGACCACGCCGAAGGTCAACAAGACATCGCTGTAACTTGCTTGCGACAGCGTTCGCCAGCTGAACCGAGAAGACTTCAACTGTGCGCCAGCACTGCTCACTACGTGCTTCTCATCGCGTCGGCATAAAAGTTACCAACTCGTCGCAGCCAAATCGTACTCACACGCGTTAACACTTGTGCACTCCAACTATGGTTGCCAACGCCCCATTGGCGTGAGGGCGTACCCGCCTTGCCACCACCTTGATTGCTTGCGCGTTATGTCTTGTTGTTGCTTAGATCATCACTACAAGCTTTAAGGCGTCAACTGTCGCGGAACGGAGACGCTTTAGTATTTTTGGTTACATTTGCGCTGCTCGTTGTTCAATGCAAGTCATCACTTTCATTACACAAAAATCTTTCTTATGCGGTGGTCGAACATCGCTGATGCAAGCATCGAAATGTAACAACGCATGCCAAATAAATGCGACGGACTGATGCGCTGCGTTAAGCGAATGTATACAACGTCGAGAGGCGAACTGTACCCGCTGTGACATTTAGAACATCGCATGCGGTATGTTTAGGTGAGGTAGCCAATGTTGACCGCTTTGTAACCAAACGTACCCTACCAATCATGCGATGTCGCCGCGCCGCGACACTTTGATCAGCCCTTCTCACAGGCCTAGCGTGATCTAGGCATGCGATGAATTACCGCCTTCGCACGCCGTGAAGAACTCGCTCCGCCATACTCTAGCGGGTTCACTCTGGGGGCTCACTTGTTTGGACAGCGCCTTGCGCTGATCGTAACTGGCATCACTGTTCGTCATCCGCGACGACTTGTGTGAGGTGCAGTTTGGAGAGAAAGGTGATCTGGTTTGGAGTAACACCAACGACGAATTGCCCTTGGGGTGCATCGATCACCATCACACGTTCGCGCGTTCCCACCGATAGCACCTGGCTAATGCGAAGCGGGCCTTCACCGTGTAACTCGGTGCGCCGACGATTGACAAAAATGAGGGCGGCAAGCAGGGCTCCTAATACCACCAGCACCGGGATAACAACGCTCGCCATTTGCGCAGCGAATGATGCGCTCGGTGCGGTTTGCGCCCATGCGCTGGCGGGTACCGCGCAGATAGTAAGCAACACGCAATGGGTGGGGAGAGTACGATGAGAGCGAATCATAGCGAACATCCTTTGCATTCGATTAGTGGCGGTTGCAAAGGATAGCGCAGATCGATGATGAGCAAGACAACAAGCAAATGTACGGGTGGTGAGCACCATGACTGATGCGTGTTCTCAGATGCGCAAGCCCAACGCTGCACCAACGAGCATCGCTGGGATGGAAGTGGCAAAGCGTCTCCTTGATGCAATGCCCATCGCCTGCGCCATGTTCTGGGATCACGACGGTCGTTTGGCACACGCAAACCCCGTGTTCAGCACCTTGTTTGGCGGCGCGCTGCCCGATCCGAATATGGATGCGTTTGAGGCGAGATTTCAGTCCTACGACGCACGCTCGGTCAACGCCGACTGCAACGGTGTGCATAAGTCCCTGCGTCAGGGCGAACCTCTGGAGGTGTATGAGCCGGCCAGTGGGCATTGGTACAGCATGTACTGGTGCGTGTTGGAGCATACCACCGAGGTGCCTTGCTCGTTGATCTTCGCGGTTAACAACACGGAACAACGCGACGCGCTCAACACGCGGATGTCTCGCCAGGAAAAACTACTATTTCTATCGCGCACTATGTCGGTGGGCGAGATGGCGACTGCAATGGCGCACGAATTGAATCAACCCCTAGCGGCAGCCGTCAACTATCTTGATGTAGGGATCAGACTATTAGCCGACGAACACCAGGGTAACGACCAGGTACACGAAGCACTGCAGCTGGCGCGATCGCAGGCGCAGCATGCCAGCGCTGTCGTCAGTCATATGCGGGAGTTTGTACAGGCGCGCGAACCAACCCGCGACACCCACTGCATCGAGAGCATTGTGGATAACGTGGCACAGCTGATACATCTGGAGATACAGAACAACCGGGTAAGCTTGGCGCTGCAGGTGGAGCCCAATCTGCCATCAGTCATGGCCGACCGGGTAATGATCGAGCAGGTACTGCTCAACTTGCTAAAGAATGCTATTGAGGCGATGTGTGAATTGCCGCCGGCCGCGCGTCACATCACCGTAAACGCCTCGCGGACCCTTGACGGCGAAGTTGAAATACGAGTTTCGGACCACGGATGTGGCATTAGCGCCGACGAACAAGAGCGGCTGTTCTCGCCGTTCTTCACGACGAAGCCCGATGGATTCGGTGTGGGTTTAGCCATTTGCCGATCAATCATGGAATACCACGGTGGGCGTTTGTATTTTGAGCGCGGCGCCGAGCAAACCACGGATTTCGCCATTACGTTACCCGTTTAAGTAAAGCGCCCGGAGGCTTCGCGTGAGTGAACAAACTGTCTATCTTGTGGATGACAACGCAGCGTTTCGCCGTTCCACTGCCTGGTTGCTAAAAACCGCTGGCTTCGCAGTCACCGATTTTTGCAGCGGTCGGGAAGCCCTTGACGCGCTGAAGAATCAACCGCCAAGCGCGGAGCCCAGTTGCCTGGTAAGCGATGTGCGCATGCCCGGGATGAACGGTTTGCATCTGCATGAGGAGCTGAAACGCTGCGCTATCGACATACCGGTGGTTTTCGTCACCGGTCACGGCGACGTTCCACTCGCGGTGGAGGCGATGCGCAAAGGTGCGGTCGATTTTATTGAGAAGCCCTTCGAGGAAGGCTCTATCGTGGAGGCAGTACGCGGTGCGATGGCCAAGCGCGAACGCAATCGAGATGCCGCCAGTGGCGAGCAAAAACTCGCCTGCCTGACACGGCGCGAGCGACAGGTGATGGACCTCGTCGTCGCCAGCAATCCCAATAAGGTGATCGCCGGAATGTTGGATATCAGCATTAAGACGGTGGAACTACACCGCGCCAACATGATGACCAAGCTGGGCGTGCGTTCCCTGCCCGACTTGATGAAACTAGTGTTGGGGCATCGCAACTAATGGCGAGTGCCCGCGCAGCAGATCACCGCCCGGTAGAGGCCGGCGTACCGGCCCTCCGGGGGCGTTTGCGCAACATATCAAGCACACAAATTGGTACTGCCAATAGTCTTTTTTACGGTACTGGTACCTTCGAGGTGAAGTGGCACGACATCGCCGGCCAAGTCCGGTTGTTGCCGTGCGTGGAAACCGCCAGCGGCGGCGAGTGGGCCGCGCTGCAACACGATGACGCCACCGCCCTGTTGCGGGTTGAGGCCCAGCGACGGCAGCTCTTTGTGGGCGCCAGACACTGGACAGACTATGAGGATGAGGCTCGTCTTCTCGCATGGGCGCTGGCGCATGAGCCGCTGCTCGGACTGCTTGAGGACGCTTTAGGCCACCCGCTGCTGCCAACGCAACTGCAACGCCATTCACCGGAAGATTTGAACTGGCAGATGCGTACCAAGGTGAGCTTTCAAATTGACGATGAACAACAGCGGATGCTGTTTCGCGGCACCCTGGCGCTGGTAAATGATTGGACGCTCACGCTTGGTCAGCGCACTCGAGCAGAGCCCACCTCGTTGCTGGAGACCGAGTGGGCCAACTTCACTTTACCTCTCAGCCTGTGCTACCCAGGGGTCACCGTCTCCAGCACACAGGTTGAACAACTCAATCCGGGCGATGTCATTGTGCTCGGACTACACACGCAGGTATTTGACAACCTGGTGATGCGCAGCAACAACGAGCGCAGCTTTGCGTTTCATTGTCGTTGTGCGCAGAACCAAGTAACCGTTTTTGAGCGCGCAGTTACGCCGCCGTCTAACAAGGAGAGTGTACCCATGAGTGTAAGCACCGATACGTCCCCAAGCATCGCCGAAGATGTCCTGGCACACGAGCATTCGGCCCGCCCGCGCCCAGGCGCCATACCTGTGTCACTGGATTTCGAGCTTGGCAACATTTCCCTGAATCTGAGTGAAATCGCGAATATTCAGCCTGGTTATACCTTCGCGCTGCAAGCGCCAGTGGAAGGCACAAACGTTGCCATTTGCGTCAACCAAGTGGTGGTCGGGCGCGGAGAGCTAGTGGTGGCTGGAGACAAACTGGGTGTGTGTGTGACCAGTTGGGGAGCCGATGGATTTTAGTAGTTTTTCGCCCGCGCTGATTGTCGTCACGGTAGTCACGCTGGCCATTGCTCCCTTCTTCGCGGTGATGATCACCTCATTCACCAAGCTAGTAGTCGTGCTCAGTTTGCTGCGCAACGCCATGGGGCTGCAACAAACGCCACCGAACATCGTTATCAACGGCCTTGCGATGGTTCTGTCGATCTATATCATGTTCCCTGTCATTCTGGCGACGGTTGATGCCACCGAGCAGCAACGCGGTGCCATTGAGTCCGATGGCCTCACTCTGGACACCATGCTCTCCGTCGCAGATGCCGGTAAAGAGCCATTGCGCGAGTTTTTGATCAAGCACTCGGAGATCACTGAACGACAGTTTTTCCTGCGTAGCGCGCAGCGTCTATTGCCGGAGGACAAGCGCGATACGGTCAACGATGAAGCCTTTATCGTGGTGATCCCCAGTTTTACGGTTAGCGAACTGACGGCAGCTTTTCAGATTGGGGTGCTGATCTTCCTCCCCTTCCTGGTTATTGATCTCATTGTGTCCAATATTCTGCTGGCGTTGGGGATGATGATGTTGCCGCCGACAGTCGTCTCATTGCCATTCAAGTTATTGCTGTTTGTTCTGATCGAAGGCTGGGCACGTTTGGTGCATGGCATCGTGCTGACGTACTGAGTGCAGCACGCGTGAGTAACGAAGTACTGGAACTGGTGAAATATGCGCTATGGCTGGTACTGGCACTGTCCGCGCCCCCAATTATCGCCGCCTCCGTCGTGGGGCTGGTCGTAGCGTTTCTGCAGGCTGCCACTCAGTTGCAGGAACAGACCCTCAACTTCGCCGTCAAACTAGTGGTGATAGTGGTCGCAATATTCCTTACTGGATCACTGATCGGTGGCTCACTGATCAATTTCGCCGAGCGCATATTTCGCGACTTCCCGACGCTGGTACAATGAACTTCGAGCTGATCGAGTCCTCACTGGGGCCGCTTGCGCTCACGCTGCCGCGAATCGCGGCGGCCTTCATTATGCTTCCGCTGTTGACTCCCGAGAACATGCCATCCACTGCACGCAATAGTTTTTTTGTCAGCCTGGCAATTGTGGTGCTGCCGGCTGCCTCTGCGGCGGGCATGGTGCAGGATACCGGGCCAGTCCTGTGGGGCGCGGTGGTGCTGAAGGAAATTTTCCTTGGCTTGGTTATCGGTTTCTCGTTCGGGGTGATTTTCTGGGCCATCGGAGCAGCGGGCGATCTGATCGATACCAAGGTAGGCTCCAGCTTTGCTGTGGTAGCTGACCCGGTGCAGGGACATCAAACCTCGTTGTGGGGGCTGTTCCTGTCGCAACTGGCAGCCTGGTTATTCATGGCCAGCGGTGCGTTTCTGATTTTTCTCGATCTGCTGCTTTCAAGTTTTGCAATCTGGCCCGTCAGCTCGTACCTGCCCGTCATCAGCCAAGCCGGCCAGGGATTCTTTGTGGATCAGTTTAACTTCTTCATGACCACCGCGTTCGCGTTGGCGGCACCTGCGATTGTGACCATGATGCTGGTGGATATCGGCCTGGGCCTAATCAATCGCTACGCCGAACAGTTGCAGGTTATCTCCTTTTCGATGCCGATCAAATCGCTGATTGCCACCTGGGTGATGATCCTGATGCTTGGTGTGGTGATCGAAGTGCTACTGCGCCAGTTGGCCGATAACAAGGCGCTGCTGGATGTACTGCAACGTGTGTTCGGCACTTGACAGGTGGCGCGACCCGCGGGCGTTCCAGCGAGAGGTGCTCTTATCCGTATCGCTCACGCCGCACGGCCTCAGCCCACTTCAGCAACTGTGCGACGGCATCGAAGTACTCTGAGGTAATATACTGATCCACGTTTACGTCTTCGTACAATCCGCGGGCGAGCGGGATATTCTGCATGATCGGAATGCCAGCTTCTTCGGCCGCTTCGCGAATCACCTTCGCATCATAGTCCTCGCCCTTTGCCATCACTACTGGCAACTCGGTATCGTGCTCGTCGTAGTGCAGCGCCACCGCCACATGGGTGGGATTGGTCACGACAACGCTCGACTGGCGTACCGCCTGCAAGGTGTTTTGCTGTGCCCATTCCTGATGCAGTTGTTTTCGCTGATTCTTAATCTGTGGATCACCCTCATTTTCCTTGGACTCCTGCTTGATATCCCGACGGCTCATCATCAGATCTTTCACGAACGCGTGGCGCTGGTATAGCGCATCAAGCACGGCCACAAAAAAGAATAGAAAAATCACCCCGAAACCCATCAGCACAGTGCCACGCCAGAACACCCCGCCGATTAATTCAGGCCCCGCGAGCGGCAACATCACGATATCGTCCAGAAACCAGAGGACAGTAAAAACCAACACACCGCCCAACAGCAGGGTCTTGACAACGGCTTTTACCACCTCCACCAGATTGCGGCCGGAAAACATCCGTTTAATGCCTTCCACGGGGTTCAGATGCTGCCCGTTCGGCTTTACCTTGGTAGGGGCGAAGATGGCGCCTACCTGCATGAAGTCCGTTAACAGTCCCAGCAGGATGGGGGGCAGGAACAGGATGAACAACAAATACAGCAGGGTCTTGATGGACGCGACGGCCAGATTGGAGAGCGCGACGCCGAACGGTTGTCCCAGGCTGGTGAACAATTGCTCAAACAACAGCTGAAACTGCGCGAACAGCACAGGCGCCAGCATCCAGCCCATCAACAGCCATAGCAGCACGAGCGCGGTACTGGTGAGCTCGCGACTTTTGTGTATCTGGCCGTCCTTACGCGCGTCTTTTACCCGCTTCGGTGTCGGTTTTTCTGTTTGACTGGCGCCCTTCTCTTTGCCCATGGCTGCTACGTCCTCGCAAGGCCTGGAAGCGCCCCGCTACTGTTAGATTCCTAGCATCGTTGCCAGGCGTTGCGCATGCACCTAGGGTTTGCCCCAGGTGACCGGATGGTACCGTCACGATACTGTGCGCATGCGGTGGTATGCCGCTGACAGTTGATTAACATGGAAATCAAAGGACCGACACAAACGTACGTTCAACCGACTGCGCTCACGCCAGACACGGCGTCCCGAGCAGGCGGCCCTGAGCGTGCTGATCACGGCTCCGCCCATGTTGCACAGGATGAGGCGCTCCGCCACCACGCGGCGGCATCGCCCTCCGCTGGTGACCCGGCGCAACTGCTTCTGGGGAACAGCGTGTGGGATAGCGATTCAAATGCCCCTCGCCTGTTGCTTGAAGGCGCACCCGGGGCGATCAGTGAGGTTCGCGACCTGCCCTTGCCTGCGGCCGTCGATAGCTCCGTGCAATTTGTCCTTCACGGCGGGCGTTAGCGGCAAGCTGGCCCGTTACTGTCTCGACGGATGCTCGACTCACCCTCTCCCCATTCGCAGGAAACCCTTGATCAGGCGCGGCGCCTGGTGCTCGCGTTGGATGCCCGCACTGAGGAGCAGTATCGCCTGGCCGTCCTCAAGCGGGTGGCCCGAGAGCTTGGGTCCGATGCTTTTCCGCAGTTTCTTAAGCTGCTGTTGGTGATCGCCGAAAGCGATGACACGCGCGCCAAGCGGCTGCTCGCGGACACCCTCGCCGGCGCGTTGCGTCGAATGGATCTGCCCAGCGGACAGCTTACTTCCTGGGGTGCCACGCGCCTGGCGGAGGGCGACCCCACCGACAGCGTCAGCGCTAACGAGCTCAGTCGGTACTTCTTTGGCGGGGCACCCAAACGGCAGCTCGGCCCCATCGAGTACCTAACGGTGTGGTTATTCCAACGGACGCAACGCGTCACGCTGGACGCCGCCTTGTACGCCGATGCGCTGGCTAAGATTATTTCCTTGATAAATACCAGCCCTGAAGCCAGCGAACGCTACGCGCGCAAACTGGCGGCGGACTCCAACAGCGAGCTGGAGGGTACTTATACGCGCGACACCCGCGCCCGCCTCTCGGCCATCGCCTCTTACTGGCTGGCCGGTGCCAGCCCGCAGGAGATCGCAGTGGCCGCGGTGGACTGTCGTTCTATCTAGGGGTAAACCCCAGCTAGGACACGCCCCAGTTATTATCACCCTCCAATCCGGAGACACTCTGTCCCGTAAGCCGAACGTGCCGCCAGGATTTAGATCACCGACACCGAGGCCCCTAAACAGCTTTAGGGAATCGCTAGCAATCATTGGTAATTACGGAGACAGTGTTATGAGCAACGGAATTAACTTTGGCAGCATCGTGTCATCTGCAATTGGCGGAATGCTGGGTGGTCCAATTGGCATGCTGGTCGCCCAGCTTGGGCGCCAGGTGATGACCTCCATTGTGGATCAGGTGATCGACCAGTTGCCGATCGACCAGAGTCTGAAAGACCTCCTGCAGGCGGGTTTTCACGCCGGCATCGGCGATTACCAGGGGGCAATTGAAAACATTAATGAAGCCATTGAGGCGTTTGGCGAGCAGCTTGGCGGCTCATTCTCAGATATTGCAGACATGCAGCGCTCCGCTGAGGAGTTCCGTAGCACGATGGAAGATGTGATGAATGACATCGTTTCGGGCATCATCGAGCAGGCGGACGAAAACGAGGACGGTACTGCCGCCGCCGGTGGTCGTGCAGGTAACTCTCGTGGCGCGCCTGGTTGGTTATACGCCGTCGCAGAGGTCATGGGTAAGAAACTGGATGACACCGCCCATGACATGGTTGAGTTGGCCAAGAAAGTGGATAAGGACGACCCCTCCACGGCAACCGACTTCCAGGTGGCATCACAGCAATTCTCGATCCTGATGAACACCACCTCCACCGCGCTGAAGGCGATCGGTGAAGCCATGACAGCGGCTGCTCGCAAGCAGTAAGTCACAGCGACTTCATGGTACTATCAACGGGCCCGATATCGGGCCCGTTGATCTTTGTGGCGACAGCACACACGGAGGCAATCATGGCAGTCAAACGTATCTTTATTTGCGCCCTGGCCATCGGCGCCAGCGCGAGCGCATCCGCGCAAGACTATATGGGCATGTTCAGTGGAGCCAACACCGCTTCGGTGAATATCGCTGGCACCATTGCAGTAAACGCCGCCATAAAAAGGCAGGCGGAAAATGCGGCAGGCAAAAAGACCACCAGCAATTCAAGTAGCGCCGCCGCCGGCCAGTTAGCAAATAACGCGTTGGCGCTGTCACAGCTCACCTACTCACCCTCAGCCTCAGTATCCAAACGCGTCAAGCAAGAATTCAAGGTGGCGGTGCAACGTGCCAACCCGGACAAGGCTGCTCACATTGAGAAGGTACTCGCGCAGCAGGATGTCATCAGCGACTTCAACCGGGACATGTCCCCATATAGCCTTCGCTCGACTAACATTGCCGACACGATGACCGCGTACTGGATCACTCTGTGGATGATCGCGAACAAAGCAGATATACCAGCGCCCCAGCGAGTTGCTGCGGTGAAGGGCCAGATGGTGGACACGCTGGCGACCAATCAGATGGTGCGCCAGGCCAGTGAAATTCAGCGACAGGAAATTGCTGAAGGCATGGTATACGAGACAATGCTGGCGCTGGGCATGCGAGCGAACGCCAATCGAAGCGGCAACAAACGCGAGCTGCAGGTGATCGCCGATGACGCACAGAAAAACATGTTAAAGCTGGGTGTTGATCTGCGCGGTCTTAAGCTGACTGCCGCCGGCTTTTCCAGCTCGTAGTCCTCCTCTCGCGGCGGTCCCTCGCCGCCGGCGCGCGATGCGCGCACTCAGGTCGAGATGGCGCGAGCCGAGTTGCTCGCGCGCACAAACACTGGGGGAGCTGATATGACCACGGTTGTCTTTCACCGTCATCTTCGGGTCTGTCGCGATAGCGCGATACGGCTGGGCATCGTCCTTGCGCTCGGACTGGCGAGCGCATGCACCACCTCGCCAACTGGCAGACAACAGTTTACGGTCATGCCGTCGAGAGTGATGAGCACACTGGGCGCCACCGCCTTCCAGGACATCAAACGCTCCCAGTCTGAAACCTCCGACGGTTTCGCTTCCGCGTATGTAAGTTGCGTGGCAGACGGCATCCTTCGGCGGTTGCCACCGGATGATGCCGATGAAGACTGGGAGGTGGTGGTGTTCGAGAATGGTGACGCCAACGCCTTCGCGTTGCCCGGTGGCAAAATCGGTGTGAACACGGGCATGCTAAAAGCGGCAGAAGATCAACACCAGTTGGCCGCCGTCATCGGGCATGAGATTGGGCACGTACTGTCACGACACGCGAACGAGCGAATGTCCGGCAACTATGCGGCGGAGATCAGCCTCTCCATTCTCTCGAGCGCAATTGGCGGCTCCGGCGACAAAGACCGCGTGATGGGCTTACTCGGCCTGGGCGCCAGCTACGGCGTGCTGCTGCCATATAATCGCCAACGGGAATCCGAAGCGGACGTGCTGGGGTTGCAGCTGATGGTGCGCGCAGGTTTCGATCCCAACGCCAGCGTAACACTGTGGCAAAACATGGCGAAGATCCATCCGAACTCCCGGCCGCAGTTCATGTCGACTCATCCCTCACACGGCACGCGTATCGCCGGGTTGCAACACCATATCCCGCAAGTGATGAGCCAGTACAATGCTGCGGTGGCCGATGGATACCAACCGGAGTGCGATCGCATTCGCCCGGTCGGTTAGGCGCTTCCACGGCATTTTGGGATCTGATTCGGTGTCTGTTATTACCCAAACTTTGCTCGTCGAAGACACTTCAGGATGGACGGTGCATTCATGCTGCTCACCATGAGCTTTGTCGCGACCGGTAGTCAGTCCACGCTTGAATTTCTTGGGTTCAATAGCGGCTGGAATGGATTCTATATTGATAACGTCGACGTTTCGGCGGTGCCGATACCCGCCGCCGCCTGGTTGTTCGACGCTGCTCTCTTAAGCCTGTTTAGGTATAAGAGAAAATAGAAAAAGGAACGGCGGCGATAGGCCAAGCACTAGTTTCTTAGCGCCTCAAACGCGATGTCGTAGGCGGACTGCACCGTACTGATCACATCGGCGCGACCGGACTGAATATCCGATGCATCCGTGTAGCCCGGGGCGGGCAGATCAGCGAACAGCTGGTCGCGAATAAACGCGTTGCTGTCGGCCAGCTCCACCAGCAATTCGCCCACTTCCTTATCGCCCACCTGATCCAGGATGTAGTCCTTCGCCTCGGAGGTGATGCGCCCATCCGCGGTGCTGATCAGGTTGCCGGTAAAGCCCTTGAGTGACTCGGTGAAGAAGTTCTGCGCCGCGGTGGATTCAATGTTGTCTTTGATGAAGCCCTCAATCTGGCCGCCGACCGCGCCCTTCAACAGACTTGAGGCGGGGATGGCGCTGATCGCAAGATCCACCACAAAGCCGACCAGTGCCTGCTGCTTGGCCAGATCGTTAGCGTGTGCTTCGAAACCCTGGTTAACGGACTCGGTGATGGCGGCGCCGAAGAAGCCCAGGCGACGGCTTTCTTCAATGGCCGTCTCAGCCACGTCAGCGCCCTCAATGCGCTCGCGCACCAGGCTGTTGTAGTCATTGAGCGCGGTAGCGACGTCGCCGCTGTCATCGCCCACCTGCACAAACCGCAGTAACGCACCCAGGTCCTCGGCCCGATCAGCGAACCCCGCCTGCAACTGCAGGCCGTCGGCGGTCGGCAGACCGTCCGGATTTGTTAAGGCGTCCAGGATGCCGGTGGAGTGCCCGGTGAACAGATCGCTCCAGGCATCACGACGTGCCTCTTGTGCGCCGGTGCGGTCGGATACTAGGTCGCCGTGATCACCAGGCACCTGTGCCAGCGCTACGGCCACTTCAGCCACTTCAGGCTGTGACGCATCCGGCCCGGCGTTACCAAAGGCGCTCACCAGTGTCGCCAGCGCGTCGGGCTGCGCAATCTCCGCAGGATCCAGTCGCAATCCATTGCCAAGCGCCTGTTGCGATTCGAGCACATCCTGGTTGAAGTACCCGCTACCGCGCCCGGCACGCTCGATAAAGTTGTTCAGCGCCGAGCCACCGTCCTGCTGCAAGTTCACCAGGAAGTCTCGGGCCAGCTCGGGCGCGCGCGCATCGCCACCCAAAATCAACGCGGCGCCAGCGGCGGCCACATTGCGTACTTCGTTATTCAGCACCGCATCGTTCTGAACATAGCTCTCGTTCAGATGGGCCGCATAGTCGCTGCGAAACTGCTGCGTCTCGGGGTTGGAACCGGCGGCGACCAACAGCGTATCCAGCTGTGCGAAATCAGAGATCGGTGTGATGTGATCCGCGGGAGGGCCGAATATTGAGGTCTCATAAAAACTCACCGCAAAGGTGTCGAGCCCGGTGGCCTGAATCTGCGTGTCAGACGGATAGGCGTTGACCAGCCCCGCCACGTCGGTGGTCGGGAACTGCCCCTCGTTGTAAGCCCCTACAAAGGCCTGGGCGGCCAACGTGTGGTCGCGCGCCGAAATGCCGCCGTTGTCCGCCTGCTGATTGACGAAGCCAGGGCTGAGCCACGTGCCCAGCGCTGCGGAGTCCTCGGCCAGCACTGCGCGTGTGAGCGCGCTGCGATAGGCGGGGTCACCTTGTGCGAGCGCATCGGTAAACTCATCCAGCACGGCCTCGTCACTACCGGCATTCACGATGTCTTCGGCCACCTGCGGTATCTCGGACAGGCGATCCTGTGCTTCGGTGTGCTCTGCGGTCAACGCGTTAACCGTGTCCTCCAGCAATGCTTGCTCAGAGGCGGTGCCGTCGAACCCGTTTACCACCTGTCCCGCGGCGATCTGATAGGTGTCCGCGCTTGGGATAGGCAGATAGCTAAGCTGAGACTGATTAGCGCGAATCTCCGATTCCACTACGCTCTCAAGGTGATTTTGGGTCTGCGTTGCGCGCGCGGCCACATCGCTGTAGCGCAACTCGGCACGCGCCATCGGGTTGCCCTCCGCGGCCAAATCCTGCAATTGCTGCAGCTCTCGCTTCCCGGCGTCGGCATCCGCCACCGCCTGCTCCAGCGGGGTCGCCGGCGCACTGGCCGCTGCGGTTGTCACCGGGGCCAACGGATTAACGCCGTCTGGCAGCAGCAGGATGTCGCCCGGGTACAGGGTTGGCGTCTCCCCCAGATCGTTTTCGGCGACAAGTTGCTGGGTGTTGGTCTGGGTCGCGACGGCGACGTCGTTCAACCCCTGACCGGGTTCTACGACATACACGCTGGCCTCGTTGCCCGTGCGCGCTGGCACTGTGACCACATCGCCAGGCGCGACGTTCTCAAGCACTTTCAGTTCGGGGTTCGCGCTCAGCAGCGCCGTTCTTGAGACGCCCGCATCGCGCGCGACAGAGCCGATGGTGTCGTCGGAGGCGACCACCTTCTCGGTAGGGGTATCCGTGCTCGCGGCGGTGTTGACCTGCGCCTGCACATTGCCTGGGCCGAATTCTTCAATAAACGCCATGTGGATACCCTATCGCTCGAAGACCTGCTTCAGAGACTACCTTTGACCGGTGAACGATGGACCTCGGGACAACCCTAGCGGCGACCGCTTTCCGCGCATGTCTTGGGCTTGTGCCAGCGAGTGGTGCCGGTGCGCTGGCATGGTCGCAGCCCCCTCCGCCGTATCAGCCGCCGATATGCTATCGTGCGGGTGCCCTGCCCGTGAGAGTGAGTCGCTTTGAGCCAAGAACCCGGTTTTTTATCCCTGCTTCCGCCCCTGCTGGCCATCGTTCTGGCCATTGCCACCCGCGAGGTCATGCTCTCGCTGCTGGCCGGCCTGGTGCTGGGCTACACCATTCTGGCCGACTGGAACGTGCTGGCAGGCATCGCAAACAGCATCGAAGGCATCGTTAGTGTGTTCGCGGACGCGGGCGACACCCGCGTGTTGTTGTTTTCGATACTGATCGGCTCACTCATGCTATTAATGCGTCGTGGCGGCGGCATCACCGGCTTTGTGCAATTTATTGAGACGCGAGGCTGGGTGCGCTCTGCGCGCGGGGCGCAAATGCTGGCTTGGGTGCTTGGCGTCGTGATCTTTATTGAGAGTAGCGTGACCATCCTGATTTCCGGCACGCTGGCCAGGCCGTTGTTCGACCGGTATCAGGTCAGTCGCGAGAAGCTGGCCTATATCATCGATTCCACGTCGGCCCCGGTTTGCGTGCTGATTCCGCTGAACGCATGGGGTGCATTTATCCTCACCCTGCTGGCGGGGTTGGATCTGCAGGATCCGCTGGGCACGTTTATCGCCGCCATCCCACTAAATTTCTACGCCTGGCTCGCGGTACTAATCGCCGGTCTGTCTGCGTTCTTCAGCCTGGACATACTCGGCATGAAGACGGCACGCCCCGTCGCGCCGGGTACCGAAGATGCCGAAGATGCCGAAGCTCAGACCAGCGCCGCCCAGTTGCCATATGCACGCAACATGATTGTTCCGGTGCTGGTGATGGTTCTGGTGATGCCATTGGGCATGTACATCACAGGCGCCGGCGACCTGCGTGAGGGCTCTGGCTCTACCAGTGTGCTGTGGTCGATTCTGGCGGCCGTCTTTGTCGCCTGTGTACTGCTGCTCTCCCAGCGCCGTTACTCCATTCATCAACTGATGAAGATTAACTTGCAGGGCGCAGGGCAGTTGTTGCCAATTGCCGTGATTCTGCTGTTTGCGCTGGCGCTGAGTGATTTGAGCAAGGCGCTGCACACGGGGGAATATGTGGCGGGCCTGCTGAGCACCGAGCTCTCCCCTGCCCTGTTGTTGCCGGCCAGCTTTGTGCTGACCTCGTTTATGGCCTTTTCGATTGGTTCAAGCTGGGGCACGTTCGGCATCATGGTGCCTATCGTGGTTCCAGCGGCTATCGCGCTTAATCTGCCGGTTGCGCCGTTTCTGGCCACGGTGCTGGCCGGTGGCATTTTTGGCGATCATGTTTCCCCGATCAGTGATACCACTGTTATTTCATCGCTCGCCTCGGGCTCAGATCATATTGCGCATGTTCGCACCCAAATGCCATACGCGCTGATTGCGTCCGCGCTGGCGATTGTAGGGTTCACCCTGACGGGCCTTAGCATCTAGAGGCTAGACACAGCTCACGGTTCAAGAAAGAACGCCATGACACACCATGGCCGGCAGGACAAAGCTAACCGCCGTCGCAGATGTTCTGTGTACCGCTCGGTCCTGGTGACAGGAACATGTCCTGATGCAAGATCGAAAAATCGCTGAAGTTCACACTTCCGTCCCCGGTCAGATCGGCATCGACATCGCTGCTGAAGAACACGGACTTCATGATGCCCAGATCGAGGAAGTTTACCGTACAGTCATTGTTTAGATCAGCGTCACATAGGTTACCGATGCCATCACCATTGGTGTCGCGCTGATCGGCGTTGCCCACCTCGATGCAGTTATCCACTGCGTCTAGGACGCCGTCGGCGTCAGTGTCGGCCCTGCCGAACACGACGTAAGTCGCACCGACACGATTGCCGTTGTCGCTGGCGGCACCATTCGCACCAACGATCAAGTCATTGATTTGATCACCGTTGAGGTCTCCTGCGCTGACTGACCAACCCGAGTAGTCCGAAGCGTCAACCCCGTTCAACACAAAGCCGTGACTACCATCGCCGCTCGCAAGCCCAGACAAGTCGAACTCCGCCGGGAAATTCCCAACCTGCGCGGTGTCCCGGCCAAATACCACATAGCTTTCGCCTGCATATGAGCGGTTCCCGGGGTCGCCACCGTACGCACCGACAATGAGATCGCCGATGCCGTCGCCGTTGACATCTCCCGCCCCGCTCACCGACCGACCGGAGCCATCGCGCTCGTCGATCCCGGTTAGCACAAAGCCCGCGCTGCCGTCGCCCGTAGTAAGGCTCGACAACTGGAACTCGGCGGGGAAGTTCCCGGTTTCTATCGTGTGGCGCCCAAACACGACGTAACTCTCCCCGGAAATCGTGTAGCTCCCTGTTGGGACGCCAAACACTGCGCCGATCACCAGATCGTCGATACCATCGTGGTTAATGTCCCCTGCCGCGCTCACCGCGCCGCCCGACAGGTTAAACCCGCCACTTCCGTTCACCACAAAGCCGGCGCTGCCATCGCCGGAAGACAGGGTTGACAACTCGAACTGCGCCGGGAAATTGCCCGCCCGCAAGGTATCGCGCCCGAACACGACGTAGGTCTCACCTGCTCTAGAAACCCCGCCGGGGTCGGCAGTGCGCGCGCCAATGAGTAGATCACCAATACCATCACCGTTCACATCCCCTGCTGCACTTACGGAGGAAGCGGAGTTATCACCTTCGTCGATCCCGTTCAGAACAAACCCTACGCTACCGTCGCCGGTTGCCAGGCTCGACAACTCAAGCTCAGCAGGGAAGGCCCCACCCTGGATCGGCTCTCGCCCGAACACGACGTAGCTCTCGCCAGCATCAGAGGCGCCGGCTGGATCGGCATAGATCGCGCCAATAACAAGATCATCGATGCCATCGCCGCTGACGTCCCCCGCCGCGCTTACAGAGAACCCTGAGAGATCATTTGCATCGATCCCTTTCAGCACGAAGCCGGCGCTGCCGCTACCTGCCGCCAAACTCGACAGATCTAACGCGCACGGAAAATTTCCGACCTGCGAGGTATCCCGTCCGTACACCACGTAACTCTCGCCGGCCGCTGTGCGGTAGTTCGGATCGGCTCCACGCGCGCCCACAAGTAAATCGCCAACGCCATCCGCGTTCAGATCACCGGCCGCACTCACCGAGAAGCCCGAGTAGTCCCCCGACGCCATCCCGTTCAACACGAAGCCAACGCTGCCGTCACCACTTGCCAGGCCCGACAGCTCGAATTCGGCAGGAAAGTTCCCTGTCTGTGCCGTGACGCGCCCGAACACTACGTAGCTCTCACCGGCTAGATTGCCGCTTGCCTGGTTGGCGTTGCGCGCGCCTATGATCAGATCATCGATCCCATCGCCGTTCACGTCTCCCGCCACGCTAACCGACTGACCCGACCGGTCCTCAGCGTCGATCCCGTTCAACACAAACCCCGCACTGCCGTCGCCCGTGATCAGGCTAGATAGCTCGAATTGCGCTGGGAACACGCCCGCAGCTGAACGTGCTGCGATAGCCGTGATGCCCACCACCAGCAGCCCTGAACGGGCTGCTGGCCACCGGGGAGACAGCGCAGTACGCACCGCCCGTCCCAGCGCAAACGGCGGCGCACGCCAGCGCCCAAGTCGCTTTGACTCAGTCTTGTGATCCATTAACAATTTCTAACTTGTGCAAAGTTAGTGGGAACAGCCAGACTGGCATCAGATAAGATTCCGTGTCAACTGAGCGCACAGTTGGCCAGGGTACTTGCGCCCGGGACCGAAAGGAGCCTGTTCTTCAATGAACCTGTCCCGATTCTGATCGTACCTAACATTGGTGTTATCGGGCAGCACATGTGTGTCGCTTGATAAGCAAAAGTGATTTTGCCTATTCCCGAGTGGTTCTAATGAACGTAATTGCTGCCTACCGTGTTGTCGTGACGCTCTTCGCGTTTGGCCTGGCCACTGTGGCATGGGCCGAACCGTTCGCGTTTGTGTCTGCCCCCATTGTGGAGTCCCCCGCTCAAGTGGTGGTATTAGACACGGCGCAAGATACCTTTAGTCGGGTGCTGCGCCTGAACAACGTGCTCAACGGCTACGCGGTGGTGGATTTTTCCGACCGCCCCGATCGCGTGTTTCTGGCGCAGGCGGGCGTGGCGCAGCTCGAGATGCTCTCGTTAAGTCAGCCACCGCAACGCCGGTTGTTCCCGGTGACCAGCCCACCAACCTGGGCCGAGGCATTACCAAACGCCACCAAGGTCTATGTGTCGCATCTGAACGGATTGGACGTTGTGCACGTGAGCGCTGGGGCATCTGTGTTACTGGAAACGCAGCCGTTCGGTCGCGCACAGGGCCTGACGGTCAACGGCGATGGCAGCCGTCTGTATTTGGCGGTGTCGGGCGACCCTTCGACGTTGCTGGTATTCGACACCGCAACCGACGCTAAAATTGCCACCTGGGAACTTACCGGCGCGTCGCAGTCGCTACAGGGCGTGGTGATGCATCCGGATGACTCGCGCATTTATGTCGCGGACTTCAACGGACCGTCAGTGCTGGTGGTGGACGCAGAAGAGGGTCAGGTGCTTGCCAATGTGCCGCTGCCAGGGGCAGCGCGGTCGCCATCGTTATCGCCATCGGGTGAACGGCTGTTCGTGACCACGGTCGAGGGACTTGCGGTGCTCGACACTGCGACCAATGCGCTAGTGGACGTATTGTTACCCGGTCGTTTTACGACGGCTGTCGACGTACATCCGGACGGCACGCGCGTGTATGTGCTGGAGCTGGCCGGCCAACTGACGATATTCGATGCCGTGTCACTTCAGTTTCGGGATAGATTGTCGACGCCGTTTTTCGACACGTTGCGTTCGCGCCAGTTCATCTCACCGCCG
>CBDUQI010000054.1:0-29950 GCA_965369325.1 uncultured Gammaproteobacteria bacterium | reverse complement strand
CCGCGTACCTCAACAACTGATGCTGGGTAAGATCTTCCGGCGTTTCGGGCGTGCCCACGCGCTTTAAGTAGCTGGGGCTGGCGGCCAGGCGATGGTGGGACGGGAATATCCTTCGCGCCTGGATGCTGGAATCGGCTAACTCCGCGATGCGCAGGGCCAGATCGAAGCCCTCCTCGACGATATCCACGAGTCGGTCCGAGAAGTCCATGCGAATGTTCAGTTGTGGGTGTTGTTGCATAAACAGGTCGATGGCCGGCCCGAGATGCAGCAGGCCAAAAGACAGCGGTACCGCAAGGCGGATATTGCCCGTGAGGGCGCACTCGGCATCCTGCATTTCATTGTCAATTTCAAGTACCTGGTCGACCACCTTGACCACCTGCTGGTAGTAGCTGTGGCCCGCCTCGGTCAGGCTGGAGGTGCGCGTCGTGCGGCTGATCAGGCGGGTGCCCAGGCGTTTTTCCAGCTCGCTGAGCCGGCGACTGACGGCGGATTTGGCGATATCCAGTTGCTCGGCCGCACGGCTGATGCCGCCGGCCTCCACCACCCGAATAAATACCTGCATGTCTTCCAGTTGGCCCATATTTTCTCGATTCGCATTGTTCTGATTTGTAGAATAATAATTTCCTATTTTCCCTGTTTGTTCAGGATCAATCAACAGATAAGCTGGGCGTCATTCATTCATTGAGCGCTGACCTTCCCCGGCCAGCGCAGCTTACAGATCACCGGAGCCATGTGATGACAGTTCCCAATACCAATGCCGGCACCGCGAAAGAACGCGAAGTTGTGCAGCTCAACCAGGGTCAGCCGGCCACTGATGGTGCCGGGGTAAAACTGACCCGCATTATCGGCACCCAGCAACTGAGCATGCTGGATCCGTTCCTGTTGCTGGATGCGTTTGAGTCGGATCGGCCGCAGGACTATATCGGCGGGTTTCCTAACCACCCGCATCGCGGCTTCGAAACCGTCACTTATCTGTTCGCCGGCCAAATGCGCCATAAGGACAGCGCGGGCAACGAGGGTGTGATCAAACCCGGTGGGGTGCAGTGGATGACCGCAGGTAAAGGCATCGTGCACTCGGAGATGCCGGAGCAGGTGGATGGCCTGTTGATGGGATTTCAGTTGTGGGTAAACCTGCCGCGCAGCGCCAAGATGGTCGAGCCCGGCTACCAGGAATTTCCCGCTGAGGGCGTCGCGTTGGAGCAATGGGCTAGTGGCACCCGCATTCGGGTGATCGCCGGGCGCACCAATAAGGGCACCGAAGGTCCGGTGAATAATCGCCATGTGAGCCCCACGTACATGGACGTTGAGCTGGCCGCGGGCGATCGGTTCGAACAACACCTGGCGCAGACGCACAACGCGTTTGTGTATCAGGTGAACGGTGACATCACCGTTGGCCAGGAGGGTCAGCACGTGGGTGCACGCACACTGGCCGTGCTCGGTGCGGGCGATCAGGTGAGCGTTGTGGCTAATCAGGCCAGCCGCTTTTTGTTGATTGCCGGTCAGCCGTTGGACGAGCCGGTCGCGCGCGGCGGGCCCTTTGTGATGAACACCCGCGAGGAAGTGCGTCAGGCGTTCGAAGATTTTCAAAACAATCGATTTTAGGCACAGGTGATCGATATGGGATTGTTAGTAGAAGGTAAATGGCACACTGACTGGTACGACACCAAGGCCACCGGCGGGCGCTTTGTACGTAAAGCGCCCAGTTTCCGCAACTGGATAACCCGTGACGGCAGCGCAGGCCCGAGTGGCGTGGGCGGTTTTAAGGCACAGGCCGGGCGCTATCATTTGTATGTGTCCCTGGCATGCCCGTGGGCGCATCGCACGTTGATATTGCGCAGCCTGAAAGGGCTGCAGGAGATGATCTCAGTGTCCGTAGTGAACGCCCTGATGGCGGATGATGGCTGGACCTTTGCCGAGGGCGATGATGTGGTGGCGGACACCGTCAGCGGCAAAGCGTTTCTGCATGAGATCTACACCCTGGCGCAAACGGACTACACGGGCCGGGTGACGGTGCCGGTATTATGGGACAAGCAGCGCAACACGATCGTCAGCAATGAGTCGCCGGAGATTATCCGCATGTTCAACAGCGCTTTTGACGATGTGGGTGCGCTTGCCGGCGACTACTATCCCGAGCCATTGCGGGCGGAAATCGACGCGCTCAACGAGTTTATTTATCCCAACATCAACAACGGGGTTTATCGCGCCGGGTTCGCCACCACGCAGCAAGCGTACGACGAGGCGGTCACCGAGTTGTTTGATGCACTTGATGCACTAGAGCGGCGGCTGGACGACCGTCGCTACCTCACCGGCCCCAACATTACCGAGGCAGACTGGCGCCTGTTCACCACCCTGGTACGGTTTGATGCGGTCTACGTGGGCCACTTCAAATGCAACAAACGTCGCATTGTGGATTATCCGAACCTGTGGGGTTACCTGCGCGATCTATACCAGCAACAGGGCATTGCCAACACGGTAAATCTCGAGCACATTAAGCAGCACTACTACGCCAGCCACGAGAGCATTAACCCGACCCGTATTGTGCCGTCCGGCCCGCAGATTGACTTTATGCAACCCCACGGGCGTGGTGCGCAGCGAGGCGTGGCAATGTAACGTTATCGGCTTACAGTTATTCATTTTGACTCTTGTCCACGGAAGATGGACAAGAGCAAATTGTGGATACAACTGAGCGCGTTTCCCTGCCTACTGGTTAAGTGACTGGGACATGATCGACAAGAACTGGATGGGCACGTCCAGTAATTGCTGCGGGCCGTGCACGACGTGCGAGTCAAAGAAAAGCGAATCGCCCGGGCGCAGGTGATACAGCGCATCGCCGTGGCTGTAGAGCATCTCCCCGCTCAGCACGTAAATAAACTCCGTGCCCGCGTGTTGAAACAGCGGGAACACCTCAGTGTCCTGGGTCAGCGTAATCAGGTAAGGCTCAACGGATACGTCGCCTCGCACGGTGTGGCCCAGCAACTGGTACTGATGGCCTGCGCGTGTACCACGTCGGTCAATCGTCAGCCCCTCGCCGGCTTTCACGTGGATGGCGTCCCTTTGTTCCTCATAGCTTCGAAACAACGCAGTGACCGGCACATTCAGCGCCTCTGACAACGCCCGCAAGGTCGCCAGTGAGGGCGAGGTCAGACCGTTCTCGATTTTCGACAGCATGCCCTGGGACAGACCGGTGAGCTCGCACAGATCGGTAATGTTCAGCTCGAGCTGTTTACGAAAGTGGCGAACCTGCTTTCCAATGGCCCGCTCAAGCTCATTCTCGGCAGGCTGCCGGTGCGCCGGGTCTGCAAAATCGCCTGAACGGTTATCGACTTTGGTCATCTGAATATTTCATGTGATGAAAAAAATTTCACTGGCATTGTATATTGAGCGTACACTAAGCCGATAGCGCATGACATCCTTCAGGAGCATTACGTGTGCGGAATAGTCGGCTTATACTATAAAAACAAAGCATTAGGTTCTAATCTTGGAGCTTCTCTGGCGGCCATGCTGGTGCAGATGAGCGATCGAGGCCCCGACAGTGCAGGCGTCGCCATTTACCGCGACCTGCCGGCCGGAACCGCCATGGGCTCAGCGATGAAAATCAGTCTGTTTTCCGCTGCCCCGTTCGACTGGGATCGGGTGCGAACCGCGCTTTCAGCCACGGTTGACGCCGATGTCAGCTATGAGGTTCGCGCCACCCACGCCCTGTTTGTCCTTCCGGAATCTGCTTTTGCCATCCACACTTGGCTACAGGAGCACTTCCCGATGCTGCGCCTCATGAGCGTAGGCAGTTCCATCGAGATCTACAAAGAGAAGGGCTTGCCCCAGGATTTTGTCGATCAGTTCGATCTGGATAGCTGCGCCGGCACGCACGCGCTTGGCCACACGCGAATGGCAACCGAGAGCGCCGTCACCACGGAGCATTCTCATCCCTTCTCGACGGGTATGGATTTGTGCCTGGTGCACAACGGCTCGCTCTCCAACCACAATCGTCTGCGCCGCGAACTGCGCGAGCGCGGGGTGGAGATTCAAACCGATAACGACAGCGAAGTGGCCGCGGGCTATCTGATGTGGCGCATGCGCGAAGGGGACACGTTGGAAATGGCGTTGGAGAATGCGCTGCGCGATCTTGACGGCTTCTATACGCTGGCGATCGGTACGCGGCGGGGCTTTGCAGTGCTGAGAGATCCCATCGCATGCAAGCCCGCGGTGATGGCAGAGACCGATGACTGGGTGGCGATGGCCTCGGAGTTTCGTGCGATCGCCCAACTGGATGGTGTGGAACACGCCAATATCTGGGAACCCGCCCCGGCGACCGTTTATGCGTGGGGTGAGTCATGAGCAAATTTGATTTGCAAAGTGACACGGTCCGCAGCCTTAACGCATATCTGCATGATCGGCCAAAATCGCCAGTGTCAGTTGTTAATGTGGGGGGGCGCCATTGCGTTGCGGTGGGCATCGACACCGATGTTGATGTGCAGATCCACGGTCACGTGGGCTACTACTGCGGTGGTATGAACAAACACGCGAACGTGACCGTGCATGGCAACGCCGGCCCCGGCATCGCCGAGAACATCATGTCCGGCATCGTGCGGGTCGCGGGCAACGCCTCACAGTATGCCGGCGCCACCGGGCGCGGCGGCATGCTCATCATTGAGGGCGATGCCAGTTCCCGTTGCGGCATCTCGATGAAAGGGGTGGACATTGTGGTGGCGGGCAACGTCGGGCATATGAGTGGCTTCATGGCACAGAAGGGCAATCTGGTGGTCTGCGGCGATGCCGGCGATTATCTGGGCGATTCGCTCTATGAAGCCAACATTTATGTGCGCGGCGCGGTGGGCGAACTGGGCGCTGACTGCATCGAGAAAAAAATGACGCCGGAACACGTGGCAGCCCTGCGCGGACTGCTCGCGAGCGCCGGGCGCTCTGAAAGCGCAGATGAATTCCGCCGTTACGGTTCTGCGCGCAAGCTGTACCACTTTAACGTTGAGCACGCCGATGAGTACTAAGTTGTCCCCAACCCCCCTCGCAGGTGATGCCGTATGAGCCGTTCAGACGGACTGATCCCTTCCGCCACGTTCTCATCGGAAGTCTTGGCCGAGATCCATCGGGCGGCGGATCAGGGGATTTATGAGATACGCGGCTTCGGCACCAAACGCAAAGTACCCTCGTTTGATGATCTGTTGTTTCTGGGTGCTTCAATGTCGCGCTATCCGTTGGAAGGCTATCGGGAAAAATGCGATACCACTGTGACACTGGGCACCCGCTTCGCGAAAAAACCGATCGAGCTTTCTACACCGATTACCATCGCTGGCATGAGTTTCGGTGCGCTCGGGGCCAATGCCAAAGAATCGCTCGGGCGGGCCGCGACCTTGATGGGCACTACCACCACCACCGGCGATGGCGGGATGACCGAAGAAGAGCGCCAGTCCTCCAAACAACTTGTCTACCAGGTATTGCCGAGCCGTTACGGTCTTAACCCCGATGACATCCGCCGCGCCGACGCGTTGGAAGTGGTGGTGGGCCAGGGTGCGAAGCCGGGCGGCGGCGGCATGTTGCTGGGGCAGAAAATTACCGACCGCGTCGCAGGCATGCGCGATCTGCCGGTCGGGATCGACCAGCGCAGCGCTTGCCGACATCCGGACTGGACCGGCCCGGATGATCTCGAAATTAAGCTGCAAGAACTGCGTGAGATATCCGACTGGCAGATTCCTATTTACGTCAAAGTCGGCGCTACCCGCGTGAGTTATGACGTTGCGCTGGCCGTCAAGGCGGGTGCCGATGTCATCGTGGTGGACGGGATGCAGGGCGGCACTGCGGCGACACAAAGCGTGTTTATTGAGAACGTCGGCATCCCTACTCTGCCTGCCGTGCGATTGGCGGTACAGACGCTGCAGGAACTGGGTGTGCACCGCGAAGTGCAGCTGATCATCTCCGGCGGCATTCGCACGGGCTCCGACGTGGCCAAAGCGCTCGCGCTGGGCGCGGATGCGGTGTCTATCGGCAGTGCCGCCATGGTGGCGCTCGGCTGCAACCGCAACATCTACACCGAGGACTACGAAAAAATCGGCACCTTGCCGGGATTCTGTCACCACTGCCACACGGGCCGCTGCCCGGTGGGCGTGGCTACGCAGGACCCAGCGCTGGAAGCCAGGCTACACCCCGAGCAGGGTGCGCAGTGGATGCGAAATTACTTATCCACCATGACATTAGAATTGCAAACAGTGGCGCGTGCCTGTGGCAAAAGCCATGTGCTGAATCTGGAGCCAGAGGATTTGGTTGCGTTGACTGTTGAAGCGGCGGCGATGGCCAAGGTACCGTTAGCCGGCACCAGCTGGATCCCCGGCGCGTAACATGGGCACACTGACCTACCAACCAGGAGCAAACTGATGGCTCAAGATCTAGCAGCGATTGCTAAAGTCAAAAAAATCGAATACTTCCTGATCAGCTTCGTTGACCTGCTGGGACAGTTGAGGGCGAAGCTGGTGCCGGCCCGGGCTATCAAGCAGATGCAGAAAGATGGCGCTGGTTTTGCGGGCTTCGCCGCCTGGCTGGATATGAGCCCATCCGATCCGGATCTGTTTGCCATTCCCGATCCGGACAGCTTGATTCAGTTGCCCTGGCAACCGGAAGTGGCGTGGCTGGCGTCGGATTTGTGGATGAATGGCAAACCGGTTGAAGCCTCACCGCGGGTCGCGTTAAAACGGCAACTTAGCGCCTCCATGGATCGTGGCTACCGGGTGAAGACGGGTGTGGAGTGCGAGTTCTTCCTGCTCGATGCCGCGGGTAACAAGCTGTCTGACCCGAACGATAACGACCCGAAGCCATGCTACGACCAGGCGGTGTTGATGCGGCGCTACGATGTCATCAAGCAAATCAGCGATTGCATGCTGCAGCTTGGGTGGAACCCCTATCAAAACGACCACGAAGACGGCAACGGCCAGTATGAGATGAACTGGGAGTATGACGATGCGCTAAAAACCGCCGATCGCCATGCCTTCTTTAAGTACATGACCAAAACTATCGCCGAGCAACACGGCTATCGCGCCACCTTCATGCCCAAGCCGTTTACCCATCTGACTGGCAACGGCTGTCATGCGCATGTGTCGGTTTGGGACAAGGCTGGCAAAAAGAATCTGTTCTCCGCCAAATCCGGTGAGTTAGGGTTGTCTGCACTGGCGTACAAATTTCTAGGCGGCGTTCTGCACAGTGCCGACTCGCTCGCTGCGCTCTTTATTCCCACGGTGAATAGTTACAAGCGAATTGACGCAGCCGTTACCTCATCCGGCGCTACCTGGTCGCCAAACACCATTACCTACACGGGCAACAACCGCACCCACATGGTGCGCATTCCGGAACCCGGGCGATTCGAAATCCGTCTAATGGATGGCGCGACCAATCCATATTTGTTGCAGGCGGCGATTGTTGCCGCGGGGCTTGACGGTGTCGCTAACAGTCGTGATCCCGGCAAACGGCTGGACATCAACATGTACACCGAGCAACACACACTAAAAAAAGTGCGCAAACTGCCTGAGAATCTCCTGGATGCGATCCGCCTGTTGGATAAGAGCAAGATCGCCAGAGCTGCTTTCGGCGATGAGTTCGTCGACAGCTACGTCAAACTTAAAAACGACGAGTGGCGACGTTTTACTCGCGATGTCTCCGATTGGGAGCGCGCGCATACGCTGGATTGCTGAGCCTAACCGTGCGTTGCGCGCTCACAGGGACCCTCGCGCCATGAGCATCACGCTGATGGCGACATCGCAACGTGATGCCGCGTAAGCAGGGCCTAATAGTAGGCGCCACCGGTGCCTGATGTTTTACCCAAGATGCGCACCGATCACCTTCATGTTGGATTTAGTGATTGCCCAGAATTGATCTTGTTTCAGCCTGATCTTTTCCTCAAAGTTAGCCTCGTTGCCCGTAAAATCCTCGACAAACTGGACGATTTTCGTCTCAAGATCGGTGTCGGAGACTTCGACACCCCAGCCCGGTTGTTCGATGTCTTCGAGGAAAAACCGCATCTTGTCGTGCGAAATAAGCGAGAAAATGGATCGCCCGCAACCGAATGGGATCATCTGCGAATGGCCGCGCATACCGATCGTCAATCGGGCATCGGCATAGAATTTTACGACATCTTCGGGCTTCGATAGATTCAGACGGCAGATCTGTGCCGGGATATCCTGTTGCCGAAGGAACTCGACCATCGCATCATCGTCCCAAGCATGAACCGCCGCTTTGATTTTCCAACCCATGCCAACAATCCGTTTCAAAGCTCTGCCAATCCGGTCCAAAATCACCGCCTCATCCGGGCCGAAACGTTGGTCCCGCCGATCAAAGGCCAGGTTGAGCACGATCGTTTTCTCGCTCAGTTGTTTCCGGTAGATTTCGGTTGGTGGGTAATAGCGATTCAACACCGTCGTCATACAGGGCTGGAAAGCCAGCTTTGAGTGATATTTTTCGGGCAAAAGGTTGATCAGCCGCTGCTGACTGCCGGAATTGCGCAATCCGACGAAACAGGCCTTGTCCATAGTCAGTTCCAGATGCGCCTGGAAAATGGGCGCGAATGTCTCGCCATTGCGAAACTGGTTGAATCCCACGGCGAACAGAACCAAGGGCGCTTCCATCTGCTTTAGCTCATCAAGGGCGATATTCCATTGCCAACCGGACAGACTGTGCGGATTGCTGTCTGCGATGAACAGGCCGCCACCACCAACGAGAACTGCTTTCGCGTGCGTGTTGATCCGCGCGACGTCTTCAGCCATGACATGGGTGCGAACCGGAACCTTACGCCATGCTGATGGCCTGGTCTGCTCGTCGAACAGCCGCTCTACTGCATCGAACAACACGGTGTCTCCTGCATTGTTCCTCGGCATGTGAACACCATAGTGCTCAACATAGCCTTGCGAAGACAAAAGCCGCTTGTTCTGCTGTGCAACCCCCAGTTTTCGCATGGCGAATGCCACAAATCTCGACAGCGCTGGGATGATATCCCCGCGGTCATACTTCAACCCGTGGCGAAGCCTGCGAATGGCGATTTTGCTTTGCGACGATATCATAATGGCTTTCTGCCCTAATCCTGTTATTTGGCAGCCGAGGGCTTGCAGCCGTTTCCCAGCTAATTCCAGATCGATCCGGCCATCAATTTAATGAGCGGATTCGGAGCGCATATTGTACATTGCAAGCTTGCCGAAAAACCGATGTTTATGCGTCGTGTGACGCCACTCGGCCTGGCTGAACATCCCGAGGATGGTACAGTGCTGGAGTGATGCTTGGCGACACCGAGGCTACCTGATCTTCTGGCGGTGATGCCGCCAAGCAGTGTGATGTTGAACCAGTCTAGAGGGGCGAACCGCGCGGTGGAAAATACATGGCTCAGCTGGGCCAAACAGTTACAGGCGATTGCCTCCACGGGTGTGCACTTTACTGATGAGAAGTTTGATGAAGAGCGGTATTTGGCCGTGGCCGACATTGCGAATCAGATGCTGGCCACCTTGGCAGACGTACCCGTCGGGCGGATAGAAGACCTCACCGTCGATTTTGCTGCCGGTTACGTGACGCCGCGTGTCGATGTGCGTGGCGCGGTATTCTCGGCTCAGGGCATATTGCTGGTACGCGAAGCCAGTGACGGGTTGTGGACGTTGCCCGGCGGCTACGCCGATGTGGGGTTGTCGCCGCGCGAGAATGTCGAGAAAGAGGTGTGGGAAGAAGCGGCGCTGAGGGTTACGGCGCGGCAACTGTACTGCGTGCGCCACAAAGCTAAGCATGACTACAATTCGGACATCCGCGACTTTTATAAAATGTTTTTCATTTGCGAGCAAATCGGATCGCAGACTCCCAAAGCGGGCGTTGAGACCACTGACGTCGGTTTTTTTGGTCCTGATGAACTGCCCCCGCTCTCAACGGGACGTGTGCTTGCAGCCGACATTGCCTTGGCATTTGCCACGAGAGATTCCGCGGACGAGCGTGCAACGTTTGACTAGCGCCGGTAATCAGTGCCGGCTCCACGAGGTTTACTATGCGAACAATAGCGTTACTGGCGGCTACATCTGCCGTGTTGTTAACTGCGCCACCGGCGATCTGGGCGAGCGAGTGCATTATCGTGAACGCCAATGCCTGGACCGGTAATCCGGCGCAACCTTGGGCGAGCACGATTGTCATCGAGGACACGCGTATCGCGGCGGTCGGGGATGCCGGTCTCGCGGCACGCTATCCATCGCACGAGATCATTGATGCGGCTGGCAAGCTGGTGTTGCCTGGATTTATCGATAACCACACACATTTTATGGATGGTTCTGCATCACTGGTTAGCATTGAGACGCAATCCGCCACCAGCAAAAAACAGTTTGTTAAGACGGTTAAAGCGTTCGCGGCCGGGTTGCCTGCAGGGGAGTGGATTACCGGCGGCCTCTGGGACCACGAGGCGTGGGGAGGCGAATTGCCCCACCGGCGCTGGATTGATGTGCACACCGCAGAGAATCCTCTTTATCTCTTGCGCACAGATGGCCATATGGCGATTGCCAATTCGCGCGTGCTGGCTCTAGCTGGTATCACCAAAGATACACCCAACCCAGAGGGTGGGCTGATCGTGCGTGACAAGCACGGCGAGGCGACAGGCGTACTAAAAGACAACGCCATGAACCTGGTGCTGGCAGTAATGCCGCCGCTCAGCGCCGCGCAAACCGAGCGCATGTTCGATGCAGGTATTGCCGAAGCGTTGCGCAATGGCGTGACCCAGGTCCACAACATGAGTAACTGGGATAACATCGCCATATTTGAGCGGGCCAAGGCCGAAGGCCGACTGAAGATCCGCACCTATTATTTTCCGCATATTTCCAACCGACACAAACTGGCCGAGCGGATAGCTCGGCAAGGTAAGGGGGACGACTGGTTACGCTTTGGCGGCGTAAAGGAACTGGTCGACGGCTCATTAGGCAGCACCACCGCGTGGTTTTACGAGCCTTATACAGATCAACCGGACACCAGCGGCTTTGCATTGATGAGCATGCCGGCGCTTAAGAAGAGCTTGCAGGAAGCACATGCCTACGGATTGCAGTTGGCGATTCACGGCATCGGCGATCAAACCAATGATCAGATCTTAAAGCTGTTTGCTGAGCTGGATGTCAGCGGCCATCGCGCGCGGATTGAACACGCACAACACCTAAGTGCCGATGCCATCGCCCGTTTTGCCGAACTCGGCGTGGTGCCATCGATGCATCCGTATCACGCGATTGATGATGGGCGCTGGGCCGAAAAGCGCATTGGTGCGCAGCGCTTGGCCGGTACTTATGCGTTCAAATCGTTGTTCGATGCGGATGCCCGTGTGAGCTTTGGTTCTGACTGGTCGGTGGCGCCGCTCAAGCCCTTGAGCGGTATCTACGCGGCGGTTACCCGTCGCACCCTGGACGGTAAGAACCCTGGCGGCTGGGTGCCGAAACAAAAAATATCGGTGCAACAGGCCGTCACCGCCTATACCGTCAACAACGCATGGGCCGGGCTGCAGGAGGAGGATTTGGGTACGCTGGAGGCGGGCAAGCTGGCCGATATGGTCATGCTTAGCGACAACATCTTTACCATCGCGCCCGAGCGCATCATCAACACGCAGGTACTTCTCACCATGGTTGGCGGCGAGGTGATGTATCGATCGCGTTCCTTAGCGGCGAAGTAGTGGTTCAGTTTTGGTCCCGGTTCGCCATATGACCGGTTGAGATAGCTGGCGAGCCACGGCAGCAATCGTATAGGCTTGCCGCATCAGGTGCCTGCACAGTCAGGTAAGACGATGAGAATGGAATGAAGTTACGATACAAAATTGGCCTTGGTCTGTTGATGATTCCAGTAGTGGCGCTCGCCCTGCTCGCCCTGGCGGTCGGTTACGACGCCGATTGTCCGCCGGCCTCTGCGCTTGCTGAGAATACGCCGCAGATCGCGGCGATTGTCTATCGCTGTTATGGCTCGCCTGAGGTGCTCAAGCTGGAGCAAATTGCCAAACCTGCTCCCCTTGATGACGAGGTGTTGGTGAAAGTGCGCGCGGCTTCGGTCAATCCACTTGACTGGCACTACATGCGCGGCACGCCCTACCTGATGCGAATCGAGTCCGGTATCGGAGCACCGGAGGATCCGCGCATGGGCGTGGACTTCGCCGGGACCGTCGAGGCTGTCGGTAGTGCGGTCACCCGCTTTGCACCGGGTGACAACGTGTTCGGTGGGCGCAGCGGCGCGTTTGGCGAGTACGTCACAGTGCGTGAGTCGCGCGGCATTGCCCACATGCCCGACAATGTCTCGTTCAGGCAAGCCGCGGCGGTGCCGATAGCTGGCGTCACCGCATTACAGGCACTACGCGATAAGGGTCAGCTAAAAGCTGGGCAGCGCGTACTGATCAACGGCGCATCGGGTGGCGTGGGCACGTTTGCAGTGCAGATTGCCAAGGCTTGGGGCGCGCAGGTGCATGGCGTGTGCAGCACGCGCAACGTGCAGATGGTTCGCGGTCTGGGTGCAGATCACGTGTTCGACTACAAGATTGAAGATTTCACCAAGAGTGGCGAACAGTACGATGTGGTGATCGATAATGTCGGCAACCATCCCTTGTCCGCCTACAAGAACGTGTTAACTCCTGAGGGTATTCTGGTGATGGTCGGTGGCCCGAAAGGCGACTGGGTCGCACCACTGATTAGCCCGATCAAAGCCCTGATGATGGCACCGTTTACCGATCAGACCTTCGCGATGATTCTGGCTACGCTATCCCCGCAAGATCTGGCCCTGCTCGGCGATTTGATGCGCCAGGGCAAACTGACCTCGCAGATCGATCGGGAGTTCTCCCTGGCAGATGTGCCAGAGGCCATCCGTTACTCCGAAACCGGTCGGGCGCGGGGCAAGATTATTGTTCAGGTGCGCGAGTAACTCAGCACGCTGCCTTTGTAAGATTCGCACAGTTGCGAGGTGATGGCCTCATGCGCGTCGTGGGCGTAGCCCATCGCCGTCATTCGCTTGCTGAACGGCGCCCGCCAGCCCCGCCCCGGGTCGATGAATATCACCCGGCATTTGGGTTTGGCGTGACGCTCAATAAATTTCGACAGCAACTCCACGTGCAGTTCTTCATACAGCACATCGCTGCCGATGATTAGATCAAATTCGCCCAGTTCAAGATTCGTGTCAGCCCAGTCGGTTCTGACAAAGGCGATTGGCGGTAGGTCGTTCAATTTGGCATTGAGCTGTAGGAAGCGATCAGCCGAAGGATGATAGTCTGAGGCGGTGATATCCGAGCGCCGCACACTAAGCACAATGCTCGCGAGCCCAATGCCACATCCAACCTCAAGAATCCGCAGGCCCGAGACGTCAAACGTATGCATCATACGCGCGAGCACCTCGCCGGATTCCCACACAACGCCAAACAACGGCCAGGTTGCCGAGGAGATACCCAGGTGCTCCGCTTCCTGCTCGTTATCTTCGAATTGTTGTTTGTCGCGAAGAGTTCTGACGTGGATGTCAGTGCCATCAAACTCAAAGGTTTGATATCGAACGCGCGCTTTGTCCATGATCCGCTGCCAGTAAGTGGCGCGGCCAAAGGCGTCCGCGAAGCGCTTCACTCTACACCACATCATGTGAGCCAACGTCATTTTGTGTGTCCTGCTGTGCCTGAGCAGGCCTTCCCGAGCTCGCTGACACATGCGGATGTCATGTACGTGAGCACATTTGGTGAGCCCGCCAAGGCCGCGTTCCGATAGTCGATTTGCCCACCACAATGTTGCCGATGACAGGATTCAGCGCCAACTGGTGCTTTACCTAGTATCGCACAAACTTTACCAACCAATGATTGGGGAAGGAACAGATGATCGCTTTGAGAACAAGAGGTTACCCGCGTCAGCATGCTTCGCTGTTAGCTTGCGCGTTGCTGGTTATGGCGAGCCATACGGCCGCTGCGGATAACAATACCTGGACTGAACTTGGGCCGGATGGTGGCCGCATCGATCAGATCATGTTTGATCCGAATGTAGATCAACGTATGTACCTGCAAGGCTTTCACGGGGGCGTGTATCGCAGCGATGACGACGGCGCCAGTTGGCAGCCTGTCAACCCAGTCCTGGCGGAGATTACCGTGCGCAGCATTTCAGGCATCGCGGTGTCGCCGGTGAATTCCACCCTGTTCACCTCCGATGGCGGCGGGGAAGTCGCCCGCAGTCTAGACGGCGGTGATAGCTGGACCGTGTCGAGCAACGGGCTAAGCGGGGCGGGCGTGTACGATCAGTTTCCCGATCCGGTCAATGCCGGTGTGGTGTATGCCCTCGCCACCAACCGGCTGTTCAAGTCGATTGATGACGGGCTGAACTGGACCGAAGTTACCGGCGCCATGACCCTCACCGTGATCGAGGATATCCAGATCAATCCAGCTGATACCCAGGTGCTTTACGCCACGGGCTGGGAGGGGGTGTACAAGAGTGACGACGGCGGCGCCAGCTGGACTCAGCAGACCAACGGTTTACCGCCACCCAATGGCTCGGGTTATATCTTTGCCGGTAGCGCGGCAATCGACCCGCTGAACCCGAACATCGTTTACGTGATGGTGTCGAACGACGGGCTTTATAAAAGCATGGATGGCGGCGCTGCGTGGGCTCGTGTCAGTACCAATCTCCCATCTGACTTCTTTACCAAACTGCTGGTGAATCCCAACGATACAGATCAGCTCATTCTGGCGACCGGTAACAACGATGTGATTGTGTCCAACGACGGTGGCGCCACTTGGGGTGATTTGGTGAACATTGGCCTTGGCGACTACACCGTGCAGGATATGGCGTTCGACCCGGACAATCCCATTCGCCTGTTCGCCGGCGTGTTCTTGCGTGGCGTTTACGTCACCAACGATGGCGCGTTCAGCTGGACCGAATCCTCAGCCGGTTTTCGCAATCAAACGGTAGAGTCGGTTGCCTACGATCGCATCAACCAACGTATTTACACCGGCACTTCCGGTGGCACGTCCGTCAGCTCAGACGAAGGGCTTAGCTGGGCCCAGAACGTGGGCGACTACGACCTTGCCAGCTACGCGGTCGCGCCCGATCCGCTAGTGCCCGACCACGTCTATGCCGGCTCCAGTTGCTGCGGTCTTTACGAGAGCTTTGATGCCGGGATCAACTGGAGCCGTATTGATCTGCAGATACCCAGTGTCGTTGCCACCTGGGTAACCGATATCGATATTCCCTCAGGCGACACCCAGGTGTTGTTGTTCTCCGATTTTAATCGTGGCCTGTTCCGTACTCAAAATGGCGGGTTGACCTGGAGTCAGATCAGCACCGGTCTCGAGCCATTCTTCGGTGGCGCCGTCAGTCTCAACTCGGTGGACGCGGTGGCCTCCCAACCTGATGTTATCTATGCCGCCACCAACTCGTTCTCGGACCCGGGCGTGTTTCGCAGCTCCGACGCAGGTACCACCTGGGAGAAAAAGTCCTCCGCCAGGGCCGATGCCATTGCCGCGCATCCGACTAACCCGGACATTGTGATTACGGCCAACGCAGGCACCCTGCAGTTGTCTGACGATGGTGGTGCCACCTGGTATGAGCCACCCACAGCGCCAACCGGCGCCGGTGATGTGACCGATTTGTATATCGACGAAGCCGATCCCACGCTGATGTACGCAGTAAAGGAAAAGAGCAATTTGTATCGCAGCATCGACAGTGGACTGACCTGGATGGCAGCATTGGAGGCGCCGCCCGTGGACACTTTGTTTGCGACCGAGCTGGCGGTGGATCCGTCGCGCCCTTCGCAGGTGCTGATGGGCGTTAGAGACAGGGGGCTATTGTCCTACACCTTCGCCACCGATCTGCAATTGATGGCAAGCAGCGACGCAACCGATCTGCAGTTGGGACAGAGTGCGAGCATTACCGTGGACCTGGCCAATGCGGGCCCGACCCCGGCCAGTCAGGTGAGTGTGCAAGCAAGCCTGCCGAGGCAACTGAGCTGGGTCTCGGCCAGCGGGGATGATGCGCTTTGCACCATCGTCGGGGCAGAGTTGACCTGCACCGTGGACCCGCAACTGGTGAGTGACAGCACCAGCCTGACCCTGCAGGTAACAGCACTGGCCGACAACGCCGAGAGCTTCGCCATCATGGTGCAGGCGCGCGAGGTGGAGCTAAGTCCGGCCGATAACACGGCCAGCGTAGAGCTTGCGATGAGCGCCGCAGATGGTGACAGCGATGGTGTCGCGGACAACGCAGACAATTGCTTGTCTGTGCCCAATCCTGATCAGTCCGATGCGGATGCAGACGGTATCGGCACGGCCTGCGATACGGACCTGGATAACGATTGTCAGATTAACTTCAACGATCTGGCAGCGTTGAAGTTGGTGTTTTTCTCAACTGATGCCAACGCGGATTTCGATCAGGACGGCACCGTTAATTTCAGCGATCTGAGCATCCTGAAAGCACAGTTCTTCGCGACCCCAGGGCCTAGCGGTGTGCCGAACATCTGCGATATCTAACACCCAGGTTGTACGCCACCGTGCTGCGATGGTTAGATGCGGAAACGGCCAGGCGGTTACAGCGGCAAGCCAAATGAGCGGCAAAGGCCCGGTTATTAGCTTGTTTTCGGTGGCGAATTGTACGATTTGCGTGTCTGCGGTGTTCAGGCCTACCATTTCTGGCTCAACTGCTACAAAATAATGCGAGTGACTTCACTTGAAGTCGGTACTAACAGAGGATGGGGGAGAGATGACTTATTTCACGCAAAATCCGATGATGGGGCTGGTGGCTTTGGTGGCTCTGGCGGTGGTGGGGTTCCTGGTGATGGCTCCGATGAAAAGCAAGAAGCAACTGTCCACGCTGATAGAGGCAATGGAAAAGTCGCAGGAGACCAATTACGCGTTCAAGAGTGTACAGGCCCTGTCGCGGGAGACCGGCATCCCGGAGAACCGGGTGGCGCAGTTATGTTCGTCCAGTTCTCGCTGCACGCAGAACCCGCACGACGACCAAGCGTGGTGTGTGCAGTAGCACACGAGCCCAGCGGCCCACGGGGAACGCCTGGGAAGTTTCCACAAGTTAAAGTGCGCTACAACGAAAGCGCGGCGCGTTTGTCGCCGGTGTTCTCATCTTGGACAAATGAATCGCATGTTCGCGCCCGTTCATCTCATTTTCGACCTCATCGCCTACACCGTGGCGGTGATGCTGGCCGTGGTGTTTCGCCGTCGCCTGAATCCACGGGGCGTACCGGTGGTGCCAGCCGATCAATCACTAATGTATTTGTTCGTGCTTACAAACGGGGCGATCGCCGGCAGCCTCCTATTTGGCAGTCTAAATTTAGTCCTCTCAGATCACGCCGGCACCATCGGCAAATCCATTATCGGGGCAATTGTCGGCGGCATCATCGCAGTCGAGAGCTTTAAGCTGGCCCGCGGGCTGCGTGGCTCAACGGGTGCGGCATTAGTGCCGGGACTCGCACTAGGAATCGCCATCGGTCGCCTCGGTTGCTTCTTTGCGGGACTGTCGGACTTTACCTACGGCGTGCCATCAGCGCCACTGCCCGGCGTGGATTTCGGCGACGGCATCGCTCGCCACCCGGTGCAACTTTACGAGGCTGCGCTGATGTTGAGTTTGTTTGCGGTCGCCACAACGAAACTGTGGCGCGGCAGTGAAGCGTGGTGGCGCAATAGTTTCTACTACTTTGCCATCGTGTACGGCGCGCAGCGTTGGCTGTGGGAGTTTCTCAAACCCTATCCAACGGTGTTTCTGGGGCTGACCGTCTTTCAGCTACTTTGTATCGCCTTGATTATATACGGCGCAACGATGCTGCGTCGCACCGGGAGTGAGATAAGTGCAAGTCAGCCCGCATAGCCGACCGTATCTTTTTTATGGCCAGACCCAATCGCTCTGCGAGTCATGCCAAAGCGTAGTCCCAGCGAAAATCGTGTTTCAGAACGACAACGTCTACTACCTCAAACGTTGTCAGGAACACGGGCCACAGAAAACCCTTATTTCCACCGATATCGCTTACTACTTGCGGTGTAAGGAGTACTTGAAGCCGGGCGACATGCCGCACACATTTCAGACTCGGATCGACAAAGGCTGCCCACATGACTGCGGCCTGTGTCCTGATCATGAGCAACACAGTTGTCTGGCCATTTTCGACATCATTGACGAGTGTAATATGCGTTGCCCGATTTGCTATGCCGGTTCAGGGCCGCGGATGGGCAACGTAAAAAGCATGGATCAGATCCGCGCGATGCTGGCGACGTTACTGGCCAGCGAACTCACGCCCGACCTCGTGCAACTGTCAGGTGGTGAGCCCACGCTGCACCCTGAAATTCTCGACATAATCGCACTGCTTATGGACTCGCCAGTGCGACACCTGATGCTGAACACCAATGGCATCCGTATCGCGCGAGAGCCCGAATTCGTGGCACAACTTGCTCGCCATCGCCGTGGATTTGAGGTGTATTTGCAATTCGATTCACTGCAAAAAGATGCGCTAAAAGATATTCGCGGCATTGATGCGCGCGCCACCCGGCTCAAGGCGTTAGAGAACCTGGAGGCGCAGAACGTATCGACGACGCTCGTATGCACCATCAAACGCGGTGCCAACGACGATGAGATTGATGACATTATCGAATTTGCCCGCCATTGGCGCTGTGTGCGCGGGGTGACTTTCCAGCCCGTCCAAGAGGCTGGGCGTAGCGATGCTTTCGGTAAGCGCAACCGATTTACGTTGTCGGACATCCGGCGGGCCATCGTCGATGGCACTAATAGCTTCGGCGATGCGGATATGTTGCCTTTACCCTGCCATCCGGAAAATATCTCAATCGGCTACGCGCTGCGAGGTGATGATACCCTGGTGCCGGTGTCTGGTCTGGTGCCTCGGGACGTCCTACTTGAGAGCGGAGGGAACTCGATTACTTTCGAGAAAAACGCCGCGCTGCGGGAGGCGTTTCTCAAAGCATTCTCGTTAGATGCCTGTTCCGAGAGTGCTGGTGAGCATCTAACAGCATTGTTGTGTTGTCTACCGCAACTAGATACGCCTGAATTGGGGTATGAGGACGTCTTTCGTATCGTGATCATGTCGTTCATGGACGCTTACGATTTTTGTATCGCATCCGTCAAACGTTCATGCGTGCATTTTGTCACGTCGGACGGGAAGATTTACCCGTTCGATACCTATAATCTTTTTTACCGCGAACCCGCTGGGCGCGGGCAGCGCGCAAACCAGGCGCTCAAGTAGAGCTTCGCGCAGCATATTGGTTTTACAGCTGAGGGGAACATGGGCAAATTTATTTTGATGTTCGTCTGGGTTCTGGAATTGCTGATTTTTATCTTTGGCGGGGGCTGTGTGATTATCATGCTGCTGGTCGGTGGCGCCAGCAGATTACGCCATCCATTGCTCTCAGTATGGTTCATGCTGCTGGTCTTAGCGCTTGGCTTCAGTGTGTTCAAGGCGTGGAGACCATTAGACCGCGATGCACCGCGCTCGTATGTGGTGATGCTTCTGATGATCCCGGTTGTTATCATGTTCGTCTTCGCCGGAAGTTGCCTGGTCGCCTAGTTGGCGCCGGCGGCGCCCGCTGCGAGATTTAATCGCCGTCGCCGCGGCATCGTTCGCAATGGTTAACCAGCCAAAGTAGCTATGCGATTTAAGGTTGACGGGCAGACCTTCGCGGCTGAGCATGCCATGCGACATCAGATAGCCGTCTTAGGAAAAATCGACATCACTAGGGATCGCAAAGGTCGACAATGGGATGCAAACATCTTTTTCTACTGTTGTGGCTTTAAACATTAAGTGACCCATTACTGCCATCTTAGGGTCAATATCCTCACCCATTTTGGAGTAAAGCAAAATCTTTTCCCCATCGATTTCCGCTAGACAATAGTCGGTATCCCATGGTTTCAAATAGTACTGGTCACACTGATACCCCGCTATGGTAGTAGACCCTTTAGGTGTTGCCGATAGAGATGCACTTAAAATTGAACCACCGATGTGCTCCATGAAACTCATCCATCCGGCCTTCCTATCAGAGCGATCGGCTGCAGGCCTAAGTTGTTTATGACCCTCCTTAGTAACGTTGTCGTAACTAAACGTCCATCCTGGTGTAGATACATCGATATGGTCATAGGGCACGGCCTCGCGAGTAGGCTCCTGCAACGCTGCTATTGTTCTTTTATATTCCTCTAATGCGGGTGGAAGAGCAGCCGGATCATCGCTTGCAGCAACTTCGTTCATTCTAATAAGCGCTTCGCGCATCGCCAACCCATAGTCCCTGCGTTTATTAGGATCTAATGCCCACATTAAACCCTCGGTACGCTCCCACGAATACTCATCTCTAATCAATAAAGTTTGTTTGCTCCACCCGCGCACATTAGCCGGCGCCCCACTTTTTGCAAACGCTTCGGCAACATCAGGATTGTCTACTGTATATTGAACACGAACGGTAAACTTCGGCCCATCTGTTTCTCCAGGGCAGTCAGCAGTTTTTTGATCATCCGCTACAGACGCTTCCATGATTGTCTCGCTGCTGGACGAGGCATCTTTTTGTGGTGCAATGGTCGAAGAAGATAGGAGCGGTTTTGCAACGACAAAATAGACCGCAACCGCTGCCGCGATGAGAGCAATACTTGTCGCGAAAAATTTTCGCATTACTGCGTCTCCTGTTGGTCAGTACAATACCTGGGTGCGCAATACTATCATCCCGACCGCCTTTTCTTGTGCTGCCCGATAAGCCTCATGCTTGCTGGAGCTAAGCGGGCACGGCTTTGGCGGCTAAAGCGAGCCCCGCCAGCACCAGTAGGGCACCTCCCGCCAGCGCGAGCCGTTGCTGCGCCTGGGGCCCCAGGCGTGCCGCTAGCCATGCGGCTGTGACACCGTAGCCCAACAGGAACAAGGCGTCGATCGTGATGTAAGTAGCGCCGAGCACCGCAAGTTGCCAGCACAGTGGTTTAGTAGGCTCGATAAATTGCGGGAACAAGGCGGCAAAAAACACCACCGCTTTCGGGTTGACCGCGGAGGTTAGAAAGCCCTGAACCCAAAGTGTTCTCAGACTTGCTGGCGCTGTCATTTCCAGTGCGCTGGCCTGCCGCCGTGCAGTGCGTATCTTCGCCAACCCATAAGCGATCAGGAACAACACCCCCAACCACTTGATCGCCGTTAGCGCGAATGATGCGCTCGCAAGCACCGCCGCCAACCCCAGCCCGGCGGCCAGCATTTGTAGCGCATTTGCGCTGAGGTCTCCAGCGGCAGTCGCGGCCGAGCGTGGGAAGCCACTGGAGATGCTGTTGGACAGCATCAGCAGGTGACTGGGCCCAGGCGTGCTCATCATCACCACGATGGTGGTTACGTAGAACAACCACGTGTCAGTGCTCATGGCGTGCGTTGGCCGGACCGCATTACCGCCTCATTCCGATGTGTACACACCGAACGCACGCGGGCTAGTGCGAGCCACCCGGTTTGCCGGCGCGTTGATAAAGCGGCCGGGTGCGGGTGTCGGACTCGGGCGCATCGGCCGTGCTTTGCGGTAGCGGTTCGCGAATTTTACCGCCGCGTGCGCGTTTTACCGTGCCTTCGAATTCTGCCTGAAGCACCTGCGGCGGTGTTTGCTCAGCCAAGTCATCCAATCGCAGTCGGGGTGTTTGGATGACCGGCAGGCCGACGGCAGCAAGCCCGTCCATGCGCGCTTTCAGTACCTGCTTTTTTCGCACCTGATGGGGTTGGAAGGCATCGAACTGTCGAGGCGTAATAGCGTCCCCCAATACGATATTGCCAGCGGCAACGGCCGCCGTCAGCAACGCTTCGCCCGCGTTGCTGCGTATCACGATGCCGCTAAGTCCGGCATCTTCACCTTCCGGGTTTGCATCTGGCCACACATCCGCCACCGCGATGTCACTCGCCTCGCCCAGCGCATCGGGACACAGCTTGCACCGGGTTTCCAGATCCCAGGTGCCCGCGTCCTGCCACATCTGCAAATAGGTTTTTTCAAACGCCGCGCCGTTTTTGGTTTCGATACGTGTTCGCCCAGGGTTGCCGTAGCCACGGTAGCGAAAAGAAGTCAGTTCATCTTCGTCCACGCCGTACTCCGCCAACATGCGCAGCGATTTGGTCAGCCGGGACTGCCCGCCGCAGACCATAGTGAGGCGCGCGATACACAACTCATCCACTCGCGGGTCGTGTTGCGCGAAGCGATGCACGGCGTTCAGGTCGCAGGGTTTGGCGATGATGGCGAAAGGCAGTTGCTGATCCAACGCCTGGATGAGTCCGGCCAGCGGCGCGGTGGGTGCATAGCGCGAGCCAGCGCGGGCGAATACTTGCCCGGCGGTTTCGCTCATATACCATTTGTTGCGCAGCGGTTGCTGAGGGTCGGGGCCTACTTGCAAGATAAATCGCGCGGGACCGTGCATGAGCAAATGGCCACCGAGCGCACTGAGTACGCCTGCGGTGGAGGCCGCAAAGCGTACCCCAGGCTCGCTGGCCCAGGCGTACTGCATGGTTGAGTAGCTGCCCCAGATCGGGTCGATGGCAAGGCCGGGTTGCTCACGTGGCTCTACCGTCACCCCTGGGCAGGCGCGCAGAAGTTGCGCCTGTTCATCGGCGGTGAACTCATCGACAGGCGTTGGGCGCAAGCTGCCGTAGTCGGTCATCTGCATTTTTATGCGCCCGCCCGTAACCGATTCACACAGCCCGCAGCCAATGCACAGCCCACTACTAACCACTTCCGCGATGCTTGCTGCCGCTCGCGTCATGCGCCCCCCCAATTGTCTTCCCTGGCCGCGCGTATCATAACCTGTATCGTCGGCGCCGTGCGGCCGGCGACTACCCGTGGGCGGCGAGTGCGTCTCGGCTCGTCGAGATCTGACATTGGGTCAAAACGTGTAGCGCACACTGGGTTTTGCGGCGCGCCTGAGGTACCGTCGTGTGAATGATATGCGGCGAATGGTGCAGGCAAAGATGTTGAATCGGACAGTGCAGGTTTTTCGGGTAGCGCTGGTGCTCATCCTGGGTGCGGTGCTAAGTGGCTGCCTGGCCGCCAAGGCGGTCGGGACGGCAGCGGATGTGACGATTGGCGTGACCAAAGGCGTAGTGAAAACGGGCGCTATGGTGGTAGGCGCCGCCATTCCGGACGGAGATGATGAGGAGGACGAGGACGAGGACGAGGACGAGGACTAGTATTGCAGTCCGTACACCGCGGCTGGTTCTCCCCGCACCTGTCCGGGCGCGGGATCCACCCTCTCCAACGCCTGGACCTCAGAGCAGACCTTCTTCCTCCAGCACTTTGCGCGCTACGCGAAAGCACTCCAGCGATTGCGGAACGCCGCAATAGATCGCGATCACGTGGATGATGGCGCGGATTTCCTCCTTGCTGACGCCATTGGCCAGCGCGCCGCGGCAATGAAGCTCCCATTCATGCATTTTGTGCAAGGCGCCGATCATGGCCAGGTTCATCATCGAGCGGGTCTTGGCATCAATCGTCTCATCGGCCCATCCGAAACCCCACGCCCAGGCGGTCATCGCCTCCTGGAACGGTCGGGTAAACTCGTCCGCGGCGGCTAGGTTTTTCTCCACGTACTCGGCGCCCAGTGTGGCCTTGCGCTTGGCCAGACCCTTCTCAAACAGATTGTTATCCACCCAACTCTCCCCTTGGCTATTGGTCGTGAGGGTATTCTCGTGCAGCTTAACCGACTACGCATACATCAATGGAGCGTTCCTGCCGTAAGCGGTAATTCCGCTGCATCAAGTGTTGTGCGAAAAAGCTGTCCCGTGAGTCAGGACCCTCAGGCGGGGGGGGCAGGCCAGCGGGCGTGCCGGCCTGCGGATTATGCTCATGTGATCCCTTGTCCCGGGCCGGGGTTCATGGCGCCTTGGTGCTACGCGCATCTTGCGTGGCCAAACGATGGGAGGGTGCGCTCAATCGACGCGCGGCGGCCGAAACGTTCCTGCTCACCTCCTGCGATTGCGGGTTGAGTTGCGCGGCCCGTTCGAAGTCCGCCATCGCCGCCGCGTAGTGGCCCAGCAGATAGTGGCTGGCGCCGCGATTGCTGTAGTCGCTCCAGGTTGCAAGGCTGGGGCTGGCAAGGGCCCGGCCGCAGGCCTCTTGTGCCTGCTCCGCGCGCGATTCGATCAGATGCGCTCTGCACAGGATGGCATAGACCTGGTGCTTGATCCGCTGGTCGCGAATGCGGCCAAGCTCCGGGGACAGCGCCGCGACCGCATCGTTGTGACGCCCCTTGTCCATCAGGTACTCCGCACGCACTACAAACATCGGGGCATAGTCGCCGACGATGCCGGGTCCGGCGCTGGCGGCACTGCTGAGTAGCACGGTAACTAACGCTAAGAACATAAGTCGGGTCATGACAATCTCCGGTTGCATGGGGGGTGCCATGAAATCTATGATGTTCGTCAATGCATATCAATGCCATATTTAAATGATAGGTATTCAATAATGAATGAGCAGCCGGGAATGCGAGATTGGGCCGATATGCGGATGTTTTTGGCCATCGTCGATCACGGCAACCTGTCCTCCGCTGCCGAACACGTGGGGCTGAGCCAGCCAACCCTGGGCCGTCGCTTGGCGGCACTGGAGCAGCGCATGAACGTTTCGTTGTTCGTGCGCACGCCAAGGGCGATGAAGCTGTCCGACGCCGGTCGGGCGATACTGGAGAACGCCCGGCGGATGGAGCGCGAGATGCTCGCGATCGAGAAGGCGGTGGATGTGGAGTCGCGTGGTCTTTGCGGCGAGGTGCGCATCAGCGCCACCGAGGGCACTGGCACCGATTGGCTGGCACCGGAGATGATGGACTTCCACCTGCGCCATCCCGATATTCAGATTTACATCCAGGTCGAGAACAGCGCCGCCGACTTGCTGCACCGTGAAGCGGACATTGCGTTGCGCCTTGGCCGGCCGACCGAGCCCGATTTGATCGCCAGGCCGTTGGTGACCGTGGGCTTTGGGCTCTACGCGTCGGAGAGCTACATTGAGCGTCACGGCGAACTCACGTCGCTGGATCAGTTGGTGCAGCACCGGATGGTGGGCCTGGCCACTGGCGCGGGGCATGTCAATCTGAATCCCGGTGCCGAATTGGCAGGTACCGGGCAGTTTGTGTTTGTCTCTAACAGCCCGGCGGCACAGATCGCCGCCGCGCGTGCCGGTTACGGTGTGGCAGTGCTGTCACACCGTTGGGCGAGCATGTACCCGGAGCTGCGGCATTTGATTCCTCGCTACACGGCGACCGAAGTGCAGATGTGGCTGGTGACTCACGAGGAGCTGCGTCACAGTGCTCGCATCCGTGCGGTGTGCGACTTTCTCATTGAGCGTATCGTCTCCAGCCAGGCCGCGTTTGCTGCGGCAATGCGTTAAGCGCGTTTGCGTGATACGCCGACCGCGCCCAGCGCACTCAGCAGCAACCAGATACCTGCCGGTACCGGGACTGCTGCCGGCGGCGTGAGGTCAAGATTGAAATCGCCGTTGCCACTGTCGGCGCCCAGGCTCAGCCCGGTCGGATTGGCCACGAGCAAAAAGCTGAACCAGCCCGAGCCGCCGAAATCCCAGTCGAAGTAGTTTGCCCCCTCGCCGATACGAAACGGTTTCGAACCGTCGCCGGGGCGCTGGCTGATGGCAAGCTCCAGTCCTGCCAGAGCACCGGTGCCGGAGAAGGTTCCGCCGTCGAGCTCAAAGAACTCCCAGCGTTGCTGATCGGCAAGTGTTGTGTCCACCAGTCCATCGTCCTGCGGAACGGTAAAATCGCCGCACCCAGGCAGCCCGGCGTCGATGCCGGAGCACACGTAGCTAAAGCTCACGTCAATTTCAAAGCCAGCGTTATCCAACGTCTCGGAATACACCGACAGTGCAAGGTTGGCGGTGGCGGTGCCCGCATCAATACTGAACTGGCCGCTGCTGATGGAATAACGGTGCCCAAGATTGGTGTCACCGCCGAGCCACAAACCATGAGAGGCAATGGCATTGCTCGCATCGTACTGCGCTGAGGTGAGAGCCTGTGCGTTTGCGGCGAAGGTTAAACTCAGTGCCGCGATTGCGATTGAGGGGCCAATATGTCGCATGTCACTTTCCTTGTGTGCTGAATCGTGTCTGCACTGGCGAAGCAAGGAGCATGCCAATTGAGCAAGTGATTGTTTGTATGCGCGATCCGTCAGGTCGTTTCCGGAAGGTTGTAATAAATCTCGACGTGACCAAATTTGCATAAGTTTCTGCGTTGGCAGGTTATGGTGTTTGGCAATCTCCAGGGACGAATCTTATGTTGGTTCCATAGCGCTTGCGGGCAAATAGATATTGAAGCAGACGCCTTGTGCGGGGGCGCTGTTCACCGCCATCATATGCCCGCCGTGCTGACGCACAATGACGTACGCCGTCGACAGTCCTAAGCCAGTTTTGCCTTGGCTGCGCGACTTAGTCGTAAACAGCGGCTCGAAGATTTTCTGTTCTACCCCTGGCGGGATGCCTGGGCCGGTATCGCACACCGACAACTGCACCCAGGCGTGTGCCAATGTAGTGCCGCGTTCGGTCGGGAATGCTGGGGCTGCGGGTCGCGCATTTTGGGTGCTGATGAGGATTCGCCCGCCATCGGGCATGGCCTCTTGTGCATTGACGATCAGATTCTTCAGCACCCGCTCAATCTGATGCGTGTCAATATCAACCCGCGGGAGCGCCGATCCTAGCTCGGTGTGGATCTGAGTATGTTCGGTGAGCAGGCGCCGGGCGATTGGAATGTGGTCGCGGACCAGTTGATTCAGGCTGTAACGACGATTGTTCAGCGCTGGCCTGCGGCTGTAGGACAGTATCTGCCTTATGAACGCGGTGGCCTGATTCGCCGCCTCCTGTACTTTTTGTAGGTCTTGGCGCAGGGCGTCATCGTCGGAGAGATTGCGGATGGCTAGTTCGACATAGCTGATAATCGGTACCAGCATGTTGCCGATGTCGTGGGCGATGTTTCCGGTGAGCCGTTCGATGGCTTCCATTTTATGTGCTTGCGCGCGTTGCGCGTGTCGCAAATCACGCTCATCTGCTACGCGCGCATTTTCGATCAGGGCAGCGGCTTGATGGCTGAGGTACTCAAGTTGCACGCTTTGTTGTTCGGTAAACGGACGTTCGGGCGATTCGTTCTCCACGTAGATAGCGCCTGTTATCTGATTGCGTGTGATCAGCGGAGCACATAGTACTGAGCGCGCGTCGCTGCGCGAGGTGCTCGAGAGGTGCGGGTCGTGCTGCGTATTGGCAATATTCAGGGGCGTGCCGGTGGCCGTGACTCGATCCAGGATCAGGCGGGTGATCCAGTCCGGCGCGTCTTGGGGAGTCTTCTCGTGCGGACGCTGGTTGTGCGAGCGCCGGCTTACCTTGCACTCCAGTTGCCCGACGTCACTTAGCAATGCGATGTGGCCCAATTTGCCGCCGATCAAATCAAGCGCTTGATCGATCGAATAGGTTAGCAATGGTGTGGTGCCGGGTATTTGCGCCATTTGACGGCTCACGTTCAGCAGGTGGTTGAGTACCTTGCTATCGGTCAGTCGACTTGAAGGGGACATGTTTACGCGTATTCCCAGCGACTCACTGCGGCAACGCTTGCCTGTCGCAGCGCGCGATGCAATTGAGGCTCAAGCTGTAACAGCGGCAATTGAATCAAAAGATGAGAGCCTAGACAGTTGGATAATACCTTGGAGCTGTGGGCCCTGGCTCGCCATTTGCGGTTGCCGCAGGCGGCCCACTTGGTTGAATTTTCTCGCCATATACTACTGATTATATTGGTATATTTTGCCAATTTTGGAGCGAAGTGATCTAAATTTATCTGCATTGTAGCTTACCTTATTGGCGGGCTCAGATAACATGCGAGCGAAACGGCGGCCAAGGCCAGCCCAAGGCGGCTGAAAAGCGCCAGTCTTGTCGCTAGCCGAAGGAGGGGCAGGTACGCCGCCGCGAACATGGTAGCTCTCGGTGCAGGGCCAGGACCCGTGCACAATGCCGCAAGGAACAATTGTTATCACACCTGCTGGCGTACTGGCGTACCATCACAGCAGACCCCAGAGCGAGCATGCCGTCATCTACGTCAATAAACTGGTTCCGAAAGCGCTGAAAACTGCCATCCGCCAACAATGGCGCAAGCAGGTGTTTCACCGTGCGCTGTTGAAATTCCAGGGCATGTCGATGGATCAGATCTCGGCTGATCCCGACTTGTTGGCCACACTGGTGGCCTCGTGGGGGAATGCCGCGTGGTCCGCCGATGTGGAGTACCTGAAAACGACGCTGCTGGCGGCCAGCCAGGCGCGTGGGCCTATTTTGGAGTGTGGTTCCGGGCTGACGACGATATTGCTGGGGCACGTGGCTCCCGCATCAGTGCCGTTGGTTGCGCTAGAGCACTCCGAAAAGTGGGCCCAATCTGTGGGTGCTTACCTTTCTCGTTATCGTATCGACAACGCCCGCGTCGCCAACGTCGGACTTCGTGATTACGGTGAGTTTTCCTGGTACGACGCGGACCCCCTGACGCCGGAAGAGCGTGGTTTCTCGCTGGTCATCTGTGATGGCCCGCCAGGCGATACACCCGGTGGGCGCTACGGTCTGTTGCCGGTCATGCAGTCGCACCTTGCCTCCGGTTGCGAGGTACTGCTGGACGATTTTCACCGCCCCAGCGAGCAGGAAACGGTGGCCCGCTGGTCTCGGGAGTTTGATCTTCAAGTGCTCTCCGATGGTGCTTCCGGCGTATGCGCCCATTTACGGCTTGGTCACGCTGAGCGCAAGGCGCTCGCCAAGTAAGGCGTTACGCTGGTGTGGCTACGTCGCTTGCTGCCCGCTATGCGTGATCGCCTGAATTCCGCCCGAACTAACGCGTAAAACCTCCCCTCTCATGCGGTCTGTCTGGCCTCTCGCCGAATGTGGCGTAACATGCGCCAATTCGCGAAGTAGCGCTCGTGCGACTAAAACTGTATGGTTGTCCTATTTTAACGGAATAGCCGCCGACGGCACCAGCAATAAAGTTCAGCGCAACCGTGACGCAACAACAAAGGGGATATCACAGACAGTGTTCGACAGCGGTGTTTTGTGGGCAGTATCCATCCGCGGCGGCGACAGATCGCTCTCACGCCTGTGCTGAGTGCCCCACCTTTAAATGCTTGTGCGCATTTGCCACTGCGCGCTGAAGGAACCCGATGAGTTCGCAGATCGCCCAGCTGCTGATCAGCGGCTTGTCTCAGGGCTGCGTTTACGGGCTCATCGCGCTCGGTTTTGTGCTGATCTACAAAGCGACCGAGATGGTGAATTTCGCTCAGGGCGACCTGCTGATGCTGGGCGCCTTTCTGGGCTACACGTTTGTAAACGTTCTTCAGTGGCCGTTTTTGCCCGGACTGATTGCGACAGTACTAGTCATGGCCGTGATTGGTATCTTGTTGGAGCGGGTGTTCCTGCGCCGGATGATCGGGGAGCCCCCGTTCGCGGCGCTAATGCTGACCATCGGGCTGGGCTTTCTCATTCGTGCGCTCGCCAGCGCCATCTGGGGTAGCGAGCCACGCTCACTCGCCACGCCCTATGCGGGTGGCGTGTATTCATTTGGCGATTTGATTGTGGGTTATGAGAACCTTGCGATCATTCTAGGCACCGTATTGTTGTGCGCGCTGCTATACCTCTTTTTTCGCTTCACCCGGGTTGGCGTGGCGATGCAAGCTGCTTCCCAGAATCAATTGGCTGCCTACTACGTCGGCATTCCTGTGAAGCGAATATTCGCACTCGTCTGGGCGTTGTCCGCCATGATTGCAGGTGTCGCGGGTATCTTGTTGGCACCGATCTCTTTAATCGACCCACAAATGGGCTTCATTGGGATTAAGGCCTTCGCGGCAGCCATCGTCGGTGGTTTTGGCAGCTTGCCCGGCGCTATCCTGGGCGGGCTCATCGTGGGTGTGGTGGAGCAGTTTGCCGGATTGTACCTACCTGCGGGCTTTGCCGACACGGCGGCGTATGTGATTTTGCTGCTGGTGCTGATCGTGCGCCCGCAGGGCATATTCG